>JABJBS010000066.1 GCA_018668695.1 Deltaproteobacteria bacterium | reverse complement strand
GTCTTCCCGCTCATCACCGAAGCAATCAAAGGGGTGAAGGTCAGCGTGGGAGAGCCCTACTTCAATCAGATGGCGATTCCGTGTGGTTTGCTGATGGTGTTTTTGATGGGCGTGGGCCCAGCTCTGCCTTGGGGGCGCGCGAACGCCCAGGTGGTGATGCGCTCGTTTGGTATTCCTCTTGGTGCGGGACTCTTGGTTGCTCTTGCTGCTTTTCAAAGTGGGTTACGTGACTTTGCACCGCTTGCTGCTTTTTCACTTTGCGGCTTTGCAGGCTTTGTAACCTTACGCGAGATGTTTGGGCCGGTGCTCGAACGCATGAAGAAGCGTAAGGAAAATTTTGGAACGGCTCTGAAGATGAGCGTCTCAGCAACGCGGCGACGCTTTGGCGGTTATGTGGTCCACCTTGCTGTGATTGCTATTGTGGCGGCCATTGCAGGCAACAAAACCTACAAGATAAGTACGGAAGCTTCGCTTCAGCCAGGCGAGAGTTTTAACTTAGGTGAATACACGTTTGTTTTTAACAAGACGGAAGCCAAAGACTACTCGCAAAAGTTCAGTGTCATGGCACAAATCGACGCTTTTCATCGGGATGAACCAGCTGGAAGTTTTGCCCCGGCTCTTAATTATTACAAGAGCCAGCGCGAGCCGATTGGTACGCCGGACGTTCAGACCAAAGGCCAGACAGATGTTTACCTAAGCCTGCTTTCATTTGAGAAAGATGGGAGCCGGGTGGTGGTGAAAGCCTATTTGATGCCGATGGTACCCTGGCTCTGGTGGAGTATTCCCATCATCATGTTGGGCTCTTTGATTTCGCTCTGGCCACGAAGGCGCAGGCAAGCGCTGGTTGCACCGGGCGGAGCTGAAGTAACATGAACTGGAAAATTATTGCCATCGGCCTTGTCGTGACAGCGCCCCTGTTTGTGGTGCTCGCTTTTAGTTTCGGTAACGATCCCCATGCGGTGCCGTTTATGCTTCAAGGAAAAGATGCGCCGTCATTCAAGCTTACGACCATCACCGGCGAAGAGATCACACTTGATGAGCTGCGTGGAAAACCCGTGGTCATGAATTTTTGGTCGACTTGGTGCGAGCCTTGTAAATACGAGCATGAGCTTTTGCAGCAGGCTTCGTTGCATTACAAAGATAGAGTGCAATTCATTGGTGTAATTTACCAGGACGAAGCCCAGAAGGCGCGAGACTATCTCAAAACGAAAAGTAATTTTTATCCTCAAACGACAGACCCGGAAAGTTTGACGGCGCTCGATTATGGGATTTCAGGAGTACCTGAAAGCTTTTTCATCAGCAGCGATGGGAAAGTCTTCCATAAAGAAGCAGGCGTGGTTTCGGGCCCGCTGATTCTCGATAAAGTCCAGGCGATGCTCGGAGGCAAAGTACCATGAGATTCTTAATGGTCGTGATGCTGATTGCTCTCTACGCCATCCCAGCGGTGAGCCAGACGCCCAGCACTGAGGTAAGAAACCAGGGAGAAGTGGTTGGTGGCAGCGATGACGGTGCTCACGCGATAGGCCTCCTCCTGCGTTGCCCTGTTTGCCAAGGCATGCCGATCAGTGATTCACCGGCTGATATGGCCCAGTCCATGATGGCAAAAGTTCGAACGATGCATAAAGAGGGCAAAAGCGAAGAAGATATTCTAAAATATTTTACAGATCGCTATGGAGACTGGGTTTTACTAAGGCCGAAGGCAAGCGGCTTCAATTGGCTGGTCTGGGGCTTACCTCCATTCGTGCTTCTTTTGGGTCTTTTGACGGCTTTGATGCGCGGTAAAGGTGCCGCCAAAAATGCTCCTCCGGCTGAGCCATTGCCAGAGTCCTCCCAGGACGAATACGTTAACGCCATTCGAAATGAAGTCGAACTTTAGGAAGTAAGCTTACGATGTCTACTGAAACGAGTATGATTCCCGGCGCTATCGCCTTGGTTATAGGCTCAGTGTCTGCGCTTTTAGTTACCTCTCGCATCGCGCGTAAAGCCTCAGACTCCGACACCGACACCGACACCCCGGTACTCGATCTTGAGGAAGAGGTCGGCCACGCGGTCTTGATGCTACGCGATTTAGAGCATCACAAGAACAGAATCGATCCAGCGAGTTACCAAGCCCAAAAAGAGAAGCTTGAAAAAGAGGCAGCTCAGGCTTTGCGCCAGCGCGACGCCCAAGTGAAAGCCATCCACGAAAAGAAAGAAGTGAAGACGATGTCTCAAGACCAGGAAAGTGGCGGATTTTTGCACAACCGGCCCCAGCTTAAAGGTTTTTTGTGGGGCGCTTTGGTGATGTCTGTTGGTTTTGGTTTGTATTTTTCTGTCTCTACTCAGGCCGTTCCACGCATGGAAGGCGCAGGGATGACGGGCGCTCAACCAGCGGCCCCTACCCAGGCCCGGTCACCGCAAGCCGGTGCTCCCAACACGGAAGTTCAAGAGCTTTTAACCAAGCTTAAAGAGAACCCTAAAGACGTTGATTCCATGGCGCGCCTCGGACGTATCCTTTTATTCCAGCAGCTGCATAACGAAGCAAAAATGGTTACGGAACGAGCTCTGCAAATAGCTCCAGATCATACGGGCGCTCAGATCAACCAAGCGATGGTCACCGCAGGCCAAGGCAACGCGGCGGGTGCCTTGACTCAGCTCAACGCTATTTTAGAGCGTGATGCAAAGAGCTACGATGCTTGGTTCTTTAAAGGAATGCTCAGTATGCAGTCCGGTGATAATGACGGCATGAAAGCGAGTTTTGAGAAGTTTGTTTCTTTGGCGCCAGATGGGCCGAAGAAAGCACGCATTCAGCGGATGCTAAGTGGCGGCGCGATGCAGATGCCGAAGAAAATATCACCTGCGGGCGGGGCCGAGTAAAATTCTACGAACCCCTGCGCGAGTTTTGTCCACTACGAGAAACCCACGGCTTTTGAGCGTCTTTACAAATTCGCTCAGCGCGGCGCCAATCGTATCGCTCGACAAAAATAACGACATACGAGCATCGGGCCGGTCACATTTCATTTCCGGCATGACGAGAATTTGCGCGTTGGTCGCTGTTTGATTCAGGGTCATGGCGATTTTACAAACAGAGACTTCTGTAAAACCATCTCGAGGGTTTTTTGCTTTGCGCGGCGCAGGATAACCATCGCCATCAAGGTCGTAGGCAATCTCAGCAAGCCAAGGTTGAGCTAAAAATTCAGACTGCCAGTTGGCGAAATCACCAGGGTTTAAATTTTCGCCCATGGCTCCCACAAGTTGGCTTAGAAGATCTGCCCGCCGGTGCAAGCGGTCATCGTTCATGGGGTCGTCGAGCACACTGTTCCAGCGGCCGATAAACCAGTCGATGAGGTTGGCTGCTTTTTGGTGCCTGGCTTTACGCATCGCATCCGAATAGCGTTTTCCCTGTGCGAGGTGAATCTGGCGGACTTTATCGTCGAGCTTGCCCTTGAGGACGGTAGCCTGAGTTTGCTTGTAGGTAAGGCTTCGCTCCAACTCTACTATTTTTTGCTGCTGCTTATTGATTTGAACCCGGAGTAACTCTTCGCGTTGGAGCTGCTCTGCTTCTGGCTCGTCGGCGATAAAGAAGCCGAGAAAAAGCCCGGCGCCGAAGCAAACCAAGCTAAGTAACACGAATTTCATCAGCGTTTTCTGACCGGGCGTCATGTCGTCGTCGCTTAAGAGTGGCGACTGAGGTTCATTGCTCATGAGAGTACTATGTACCTAAAGGGTGGGTGGGATCCATGAACAAAACAGGGATTAGGGGCAGATAAAGTTCACTTGGATGAGTTCATCTACCTCAGAGGGACTAAAGTCTGGGCTTTCCCAGGCATCGGAAAGATCTTGAGGATAGTCGGCCATGAGTTTACCGAATAATGGCCCGGTGAATTCAAGAAAGCTTCGGTGGGCGTCGGCATAGTCGCCGGTGGAGCACTCAACTTGAAGCGCTTTTTGGCGAAGTATTAAGCTCATCCCATGGAGGAGGGCTTGGTCAATTTGGTCAATAGCCCTCTGCCAGAGCTCTAAATTTTCGGCTGGTGTTGTTTGGTCAAGGTCGCGCCAGCAACGAAGGGCGAGAATACCGTCAAATACGCGGTCGTGGGTTTCAGAACTTAAGGCATCCACGACGGCAGCGAGCCCCAATGGGCCATCGCGCTGAGTTCCGCCGCTGTAATACGCCCAGCTTGAATCACAGTCTTTGGTAACATCAATACATGTGTGTGCTTCTTTGATTGTGGAAACGTAGAGAAACCAAAGCAAGCCCGCTTCGATGCGTGCTGCGTTTTGTAAGGGTTCAATGCCTTCAATGCCGTTGATAAAAGCATTGGTAATCAGTGGCCCAATGGTGGATGGGCCGACACAGTACTCGGGGTATGCGAGGTAAGTGGATTCGTCTCCGCAGCTAAGGTTTCCATCGGGTGGAGCATCGTAATGGGGGTCAAAACGGCGCATCACCCGTGTGCGCAGACCTTGCTCAACCGTATAAATGTCCCGGGCTTGCAAGAAATCGTCCGGTGATGGAACGGTGTCTCTTCGCCATAAAAGGTCGGCTATTGCATCTGCGCCGGCCACGCGCTCGATGGAGGATACGCTCAGCTCAAGTTGGGAATACACTCCGGAATCGGAAATACAGCTCTCCCAGTTGTCATCGGCCGAGGCATTGGTTCGGGGAAGGTAGTCGGTATCGGCCGGAAGACATTCATCGAAAGTGTTGGATGGCGTCAGTGCAGACTCATATGCCTCGCCGCTAACGGATGCGGGGGTAGAATCCGGTAGATTTTCTTGAGGGTTTTCATCGGTGCATCCAAAAAGAATAAGAGCGATGAAGGCGCAAAGAACTCGCATCAGGTACCCCATATAGATCCCAGGTCGAATAGAATCATGGCTCCAACTCCGGATCCGTTAACGCTTGAACCATGATACCGATAAGGCGTGTTGAATATATTTTCCAAGACGAATGATGCAAGCCATTTATTCTTCGCGCGATAGCTTAAACGTAAATCGAAGACAGCAAACCCAGGAGTTCCGCCCGGTGGAATTCGAGTGATGTCATCAAAATCTGCGGGCGCTAGCCGGGTTTGAGAGGTTGCCCAGCGCATGCCGGTACCGACTTTCCAGTTTTGAAAAAATTGATAGTGGACTTCGGCCGAGCCGTTGAGGGGTGGAATTCGGCTCAAGGGAACAGTGGTGTCGGGGTCTTGGGCGTCTGGGCTTTCGCCATAGGTGTAGGTAATGGCTGCCCGCATGGAAAGGCCATTGTTAAACCGTGCAAGGGCTGAGGCCTCGGCTCCATAAAGTCTTGAGGTACCTTGCGTATTGACCAGTTGTAAGCTGCTCCAGCTGGTTGCACACCCTGTGGCTGCGTCAGGGCAATCGTTGATGGTGCGCGGCGACTTGACGATGGCATCTTCTAGCTCGATGTAAAATCCAAAGACATTAACGATAAGCGGCAACCAATGCAGCTTCGTACCAACTTCCCAGGTGTTGGCCTTCTCTGCTTTGAGGTCGGGGTTCTCAAATTGAAAACCGGGACCAGTCTGCTGCCGTGCAGTGAGGTCGTTAATATTGGGGCTGCGGTGCGAGCGGTCAAAGGTGGTGATGAGATGGACCTGCGGTGTGATGCGCCACTCGGCGCCGATATGACCTGCGAGGGGAAACGATTGCCGGTCGATGGCTTGGGTGGAGGACTCAAGTTCAGCCGGAGAGTGAATCTTTTGCCAGCCCGCTCGCATTCCGGCTCGTAAAAAGAGGGTCTTCTTAAACCGAGTCGCTTGCTCGAGGTATGCGCCTCCATAATGGTGCCAAGCACCATCAACATATTGACCACGGCTTTGTTGCCGCGTGACATTGACGTCGTTGTAAACTCGCCATGCATAGGAACTCACGAGGTCGAGGTAATGGTCGACCCCACCCGAGAGTTTGAGCGACCAGTTATCGCTGAGAACGATAGGCTGGCCACCGATGTGAAGTGTAAAACCAAGGCTATCCACGTCGTCTCGGCCCACATTGTTAATAGGCTCGCTGAGGCTCCCGGTAATTTGGCTGTGATCGAACCGCCTTCTCTCGTGCTGGCGCTGCCAACTTAAAGTGGCACGAAGATTCTCGATCGGTCCCGAGGAATTGTACTCATAAGTTCCGTAAACCAGGCTTCGAAATTGCTCTTCATAAGTTAAGCACTCTTCAGGCTGTCCTGGAGGCGGGCAAAGATCGGTGCGCGGCGCATCGGTTTGGTCGTAAACATACCCAGCGACTTTAAGCCGGTGCCCGGATGCAGGGCTCCAAATAATGTGCGCGTCTGCCGTGGCTTCATTAAAGCCTGTTCCAAGTTGTGTGACGCCATCTTCGCCAAAGCCGCCCCATTCTGGCGGAGGAAACGGAAGCCCGTTTTTGACGTCGTGAATTCTTCCCCCGGTACTCAGCTGCCCCACTCGGCGCCACCCCACCCCAAGTGTGGTGCTGAGATTTTCCCCGATCTGTAAGGTATTCCAGATTCGGCCCCCGAACTCATTGTCGGCGGTGGCGCCGCGAATCAAGAGATGGGCGGTACTGTCAAAACCGGGCTCGCCCCTTAATTTGGCCTCTGTAGGCAAGGCCTCAATAACCCCTCCGATGGCATCTGACCCGTAGCGGGTAGAGCTGCCTCCTCGAATGATACGGATGGTCTCGATGGTTTGGGCGTCGAGGGTAAAAAAGTACTGATTGGGGCCTTGGCGAAAAGTCGTGTTGTTGAGCCGAATCCCATCAAATAATAAAAGCGTCTGTTGGCCGGTGAGACCGTGAATAAAAGCTGATCCCTGACTGTGCGCAGTTTGCTGCACAAATACCCCGGGCTCGAATCGAAGCGCATCGGGAGCTGAGCGCGGGAGCCGGTCCTCTAGCTCTGAGCGAGTGATGACAGAGCCGCTTTTACCGCCAGGTATTGTCTTTTTAGAGTCGAGAGCCTTCGCCTGAATGACTTCTTCGAATGGTTCTGCGTCTTCATCGCCGCCAGAGGCATCCGGTGTGGCTACAAGTGCCAGGCACATTATCCAAACAAGCGACATTGGTGCTCCGTGGGTCTCGCTCTATGAGTACCTTTACTCAGAGCGCTGTCCTCATTATGACATCTCCCATGACTTTGAAGCTATCTCAAGATGTTGTGCAAGCGTTTGAACTCAATGATTGCGAGTATTCGGCGATTACCTCGGGGCATATCAATACGACCCTTTTGGTAAAGCGCGGTGACGATAAGTATATCCTACAGAAGCTAAGCCCAATTTTTGGCGCTGAGGTTCATCAGGATATCGATGCGGTAACCCGTTTGGTTGGCAGTGCGGTGCCGATGCCGCGGTTGATACCTACACGGGATGGGCAGCTTTGGGTCACGACAGGTGATGGTGAGGTGTGGCGGCTTTTGGAGTGGATGCCTGGCAACACCCATTTGCGGGCGCAACACCCAGGGATGTGTGAGAGTGCCGGCCGTTTGGTGGGCCGGTTCCACCGGGCGCTCTATCAAAAAGAGCATTCATTTGCGCACCGCCGTTTGGGTGTCCACAATACCGCTGCTCACCTACGAACCTTAGAGCAATCACTTCAAGAGCATGCAGATCATGGAGCTATTCAAGAGGTTTCGGCCATGGCTCGCCCGGTATTAAAAGCGCTCGCTGAAATCCCCGATTTGACGCGTTATCCGGAGCGTATTGTGCACGGAGATCTTAAGATCAGTAATATCTTGTTCAATGATACTTTTGAAGCAACCACGTTAATCGACCTGGATACGTTGGCACCGATGCCTTTGGCTCACGAAATGGGAGACGCTCTTCGCTCGTGGTGTAATCCGCAGGGAGAGGCAAGTACCGAAGCCTCGTTCTCACTGCCTTATTTTGAGTCGGCGATGCGAGGCTATTGTGAGAGCGTTCAAGGACTCTTTGAGTCTGATGAAATCATGAGCATCGTCACTGGAGTTGAGACCATTGCTTTAGAGCTCACCGTTCGATTCCTAGCGGATGCTTTAAACGAGTCTTATTTCGGCTGGGATAAAGAGAAGTATCAAAGCGCCTCGGAGCACAATTTAGAGCGAGCTCAAGGGCAATGGATATTCGCGCAATCTGTTGGGGTTCAGCGCAAACAGGCCCGAGAGATTCTAGAATCGATTTTAGCTCAAAGCGCTTGAATCAGTCGTAAATCAAGGCGGCTTCGCGGCCTGAGTCGTAGATTTCGGTACCTTGAAGTGCGTGTTTTAAAACCGTATCAAAGCTCTCACCGTTATCGATCGCAACGCGAACCTCGGCAAAGCCGGTGAGTAAATCAATTGCCGGTTCATCGTCTCGAAATTCGTAGACTCCATCACGCCATTTGAAGTCATTGGGCCAAAGTTGTTTGGTGGCCCAAATCACAGCGAGACCCGTTTTATAGGAATCAAAATCATCGCGGTGGGTGACGTGTAGCTGAATACCACCACAAGATTGCTCTTTGAACTTATGGAAAGTGGGCTCAAACATCGTAGGACGAAAGCCAATGCCCTCAAGCCCGAGCGATAAAAGCTTGTCTCGTAGGGCGTAGCCATCCACATAGGGCGCGCCTACGAGTTCGAAAGGACGGGTGGTCCCGCGGGCTTCAGAAAGCTGGGTTCCCTCGAGTAAGCACATTCCGGGATACACAATGGCTGTTTCAAGCGTTGGCATATTGGGCGAAGGCATCACCCACGGGTAGTCGATTTCGTCGTAGTATTGGTGACGCCTCCAGCCCTCGCACGCTACCACTTCGAGTTCGCAACCGATTTTGAAGGTCGTGTTGTAGAGATTGGCAAGTTCACCAACGGTCATGCCGTGGCGCTGGGGCACCGGGTAGAGAGCGCAGAAGTTTTCGAGTCCAGGTGTGAGCCCTCCCCCTTCTACTTTGCTTGCTCCAATTGGGTTGGGGCGGTCTAAAACAACAATTTTCACACCGAGTGGTGCGGCCACTTGCATGCAGAGTGCCATGGTGGCGGCGTAGGTGTAGTAACGAGAGCCGACGTCTTGAATGTCGAATATGAGTGTATCGAGCTTTTTCATCTCCTCAACACTTGGTGAAAGCGAGGCGAAGGTCTTTCCATAGAGGCTGACGACCGGAAGCCCCGTGCGCCCGTCCTTATCGTCACCCACCCCAATCATGTCTTGAGCTGCAGCGCGTACGCCGTGTTCGGGACCAAAAAGTATTCGCAGATCCACATCTGGATGTTCGGCTAGCAAATCGATGGCGTGGTGAAGCTCTTTGTTCACGGTGGTGGGGTTGGCCACAATACCGACCCGCCCACTGCCAAGGTGTTTGCGGGGGTTTTCCATAAGTATGTCGAGTCCAGTTTTCATGCTTTGGACCATATACGAAGAGTGATCGAGGCGCGAGAGATGGTCCTTTGAGAACAGACGTGTTAAGGCTGGAGCAACACCTTTGATGGAGATTTCTTCTGGCGAAACCTAAGCCCCAAAAAAAGCGAACGGGCAAACCACGCAAAGTGCGCGGAAAACCGGGTCGTGTGGTTGAAACTGTGGGGCGCCGCGTCCGTGTGGTGGATGAAGCAGGTGAAAGGGTTTGTTATTTGGCCGGGAAACGAGCGGTCGTAGGTGACCGTGTGATGTGGGAAGAGGCCCCAGGCACGGGAGGCAAACTGGTCACGGTTTTAGAGCGAGACAGTGAGCTTCGCCGGCGCGACAATCAAGGTAAGGACCGAGTGCTTGCCGCGAACTTGCAAGGCGTGGTTGTGGTGATGAGCCCTTCGCGACCAGCATTTAATGCAAATCTGATGGACCGATATTTGGTTGCGATTGCGGCTGCGGGGCTCAAAGGAGCGATTTGCCTTAACAAGATCGATCTTGAAACATCCGAAGAGGTTGAAGCAGACCTCTCACTTCGGGAATCTCTTGGCTATCCTATTTTGCGGACCTGCTCCAAAGATGGCCGAGGGTTATCAGAAGTGGTGGAGCTTATTGGCGAGCGCAGTGATGCTGGATCTTGGGCGTTTATGGGGCTCTCGGGCGTTGGCAAAACATCGCTGGTTGCGGCGCTTTTGCCAGAGCAAGACGTGGGTGCCATTGGCGAAGTCAGCGAGCACTGGGAGCAAGGCCAACACACCACAACCTACTCTAAGATTTTTTCATTGCCTCAAGGCGGTGAAGTTTGTGACTCTCCCGGGATCCGAACGTTTAGCCCAGCGGGGCTAACACGCGAGCAAGTTCGTGATTTTTATCCAGGTATGGGAGATCTGAGGTGCCAGTTTCGAGATTGCGAACACCGTGAAGGTCAGAAGGGCTGCGAGGCACCCGAGGCTTTAAACGATTCGATGTTGAAAGCGTATCGCCGGCTCTTGGAGTGGGTAGACGCTCAACGCGAATATTAATGAAAAATTTGTGTTGGGTCGCTTTTGGCGTGGCCGACTAAGAGCTGCTCAAGGTAGCGAATATTTTCTGGCTCCATCAAAACGCCGCGGTCTGGCATCATCAAGCCGCTCTCATCCCAAATTGGAATAAAGAGAATCGAATCTGCTCTTCGGTTGTAGCCCAGTTGCACCAGCTGCCCCGGTTGAAACGTCATGTTTGAGTTGGCAGAGCATTTAAAAGTTTGCCGCACTCGGTAGAGCCCTTCTGGCGGCAAAGGAATCAAAGTTGTTGCTTCATGGTCGACCGTAAGCGGCACACCTTGCTTGGAAAACTCAGCGCGGTTGTTGAGCCAGCGCGCAGGCAAGTAGATCCCAGCACCGGGATCACCATGATTATGAAAGTAGACGAACCGGTCAGCAGGGACGCTCCCGATATTGATTGTCGTTTTGTAAATACCACACGGCGGTAATGACCCAGACATACTTATAATTTAAGCAGATTTACGATCTCGGTGCGAGTCAGAGAGCACAAAGGATGCCCATGTTGGGCTCAGTCCGCATGGTGATTGAAAAAGCCAAGCATTATTAGGCACTTAGGGTCTAGTTGGAAAGTACCCCAAGATGACGCAGATCCGGGAAATCTCGAACAATACAGTTCTTGGGTAAATTCACGGGTTGAAATGGGCAACGGGGGCCAAGGAGCCTCTCGTCACAAATAGCCATAACCTTGGGAAATTGTCCCAGCAGGTCTCTGTGCGGACCGTTCCCTAAAGCGTTTTTGGTGAATTCTTGAAGCCGGGCGGAAAGGTTTGCGGGTCGCCCAATGATTGCAAGTTCACTTCGCCGGTGGCTGCCAAGCATCCCAACGACAACCTCGCCGGCGGCAAGACCCAAAGAGAGTTTAAGGTCTGCACTCTGTTCACCCAGTTGTTTCTGAATATTTGGATAGGTGTCGACGATTTTTTTGCAGGCATTTAAGGCCGCTTGGTGACTCGAGGTACCGCTGAGTCCAAAGACAGCCATGAGGCCGTCGCCGAGGTGTTTATCTACAATCCCCCCAGCTTCGTAAATAATGTTGTGAAGTGGTTCAAAAAGTTTACGCAACATCGCAATCACTTCGCTTGCTCCGACCTGTTCGCTGAAGGCGGAGAACCCCCGAACGTCGGCGAAGAGGACGCACACTTCGAGTCGCCTGGGCTCTCCAGTGACGGGGGTCATTTTTTGAGTGAACGCCCCATCTAAATTGTTGGCGGAAAGAACCTTCGCCATTTCAGATTGGGTTTCGAGCATGTCTTTAACGATACCCATAAGTCGGCCGTTTTCTTCGCGCATTTGAAAGTGGCCCACGGCTTCTTCTACCGCACGGAGCAAAACGGGAACGTCCAGCGGTTTGGTGATGTACCGAAAAATATGCGCTTCATTGATGGCATCGATGACGCTTCCCAGCTCGGCATACCCGGTTACAATAATACGGGGTGCTGGATGGTGCTCTTGTTCGAGCTGAACGCACATTTGGATGCCAGTTGTTCCGGGCATGATGTTATCGGATACAATTGCGCAGTAGTTATCGGTTGGGTCACACAAGTGAATGAGTTTTAGAGCTTGTTCGGCGCTGTCTGCAGTATCGATACGGTACTTTTTCTGGAGAAGCCCCGTGAGCACATTTCGGTTTGGGGCCTCATCATCGACGATAAGAATTTTCGGTAGATGTTCTCTATCAATCTCTTTTGGCTCGTCTAGATCTGTGACCGCGCTGAAGTTGAGTTTCATTTTTACCTAACCGGCTTTGATGGTTGATTGATGGAAGTATTTGCAGCGAGTACATCTGATGGGGGCAGTGTTCTATCGGCTGAGGCGGGATGGGTCGGCAACCAAACTGTCATTGAGGCGCCGCCAAATTCTATGGAGTCATCGATGAGTAATTCGCCTTGATGCAGATGAATAATTTTTTCACAGATCGAAAGTCCAAGGCCGGTGCCGATGCCAGCTGGTTTGGTTGTAAAAAAAGTCTCTCGAACTTGTTGGCGCTTTTCTGCAGGGATACCGGGACCGTTGTCTTCAATGCGGATGGCAATGCCATCGACATTTCTTTGTGCCACCGGAAGGAGAGTCATCTCGATGCGCCCTTTGGAAGCTTGAGCAGCGCTTGATTCGGATTTTGCATGGTGTTCTTGAACGGCATCCGCCGCATTACTGATAAGGTTCATTAAGACTTGTCCAATTTGCGAACGCCGACACGTAATACCCGGTACGCCGTGGTCTCTAATTTCCAAGTCAATGGATTGAAGTTTGGTTCGCACCATTGTGATGGCTTCATCTAGGACGCCACGAACTTCGACATCGGCCGTGGGTTCTTTATCTACCCGGCTTTGATTGCGAATGGCTTGGTGAATTTCTGTGATTCGCTCAGATCCCAATTTGATATCATTTAAGCCGGTCTGAATACTCTTGAGGTGATCGTTCAGCTTTTTTTGGACTTGAAGTGCCTCGGGGGAGTCATTGCCTTTGAATATGAGGCTGAAAATGTTTTCAATTTTTCCCACCTCACCCCCGATGATTTCCTGGGAGGTGCTGATATAACTGGTGGGGTTCGCGATATCGTGTGCCACACCAGCCACAAGCTGCCCCAGAGTCGCAAGTTTATCGGCGTGAACGAGCTTCTCGGTGGCAAGGCTAATTTCATGGGCTAGAGATTCATTGCTCTTCTCCAGTAAATCACGCTTACCGACTTCCTCACCGAGTAAGCGGTAGCTTTGGATAGCAGCAGCGTTGGCCGCGTCGCGTTCTTGCTGCACAAGGTTCATACGATCTCCAAGTGCAACCGTTAATAAAATGACTTGGAGCGCAGAGCCTATCTGGATGCTGTATTCTGTGACGAAGTTTGTGGGCAAGATGCCCGCCGTACGCAGGCTTAAGAAGAGTGCGCCCAACATAAAGGCACTCCAGGCGAGCAGAAAAATTCTCGCAGGGAGGTAGCCTTGCCTTAAGCGAACCACAGCAGTGATAATTGCCATTAAGATGGCCAGCACAGTGGTTATAATGAGCAGCTTACTCATGGGCCGATATGGGCAAACGAAGGCGAGAACGGCGAGGACCGCGTCAGTTGCCCCGATAATGTATAGGCCTTTTAATATTTTTGGGTTCTGAGGTTTGATTTCCAAAAATGAGGCTGTGAAAAAAACCATAAAGCAGGCTGAGAGCAGACCACCCAAAAGAAGGGATTTCTCGCTTAGCCACGGGCTGAATTGAAAAAGGTATTGGTAGGTGTACCCGTTGAGGGTTGCTTGGAAGAGAATGTACCCACTGAGAAAGCCAACTAAGAGAAGGTAAGTTTTATCTTTCATTGAAAAGAACAAGAAGGCGTTGAAGATAATCATCACCAATATGATTCCAAAGTAGATTCCCTGAACCAGGTTCTCGGTGGCGGCATACTCTCCAAAATGGCTCGGCCGGTAGAGCTTGAGCCCCAGGCTTAGAGATGTGGTGGAGTCCACTTTAAACAAAAGAGTGGTGGTCTGGTCGGCTGCCGGCTTCACAAGAAAATTGATGGTACGATGCGAAAGCGCCCGGTTCTTAAATGGGAGCATATCCCCGGCCTCTTGAAACTGTTCCAGCCCTTGCAAGCCGGCGACCCACAACTGAACGGAGTCTAAAATCGGATACCGGACATTGGCGATGTACTCTGGGTGCTTGGCTGAGGTGAGAATATCAACCGCGAACCACGCGCTTTTATCGGTGAAGCCAAGGTTTGGCACCTTTCCTGTTGGAGGCTGAAATTTCCCTTCGCGGTAGGCCTCCAGAGCGTGCTCCGGCGTTTGGTCATACTCGGAAACCATATAGGAGATCTGCGGCGAGACATCGGTGACGGGTTGATCAAGGTGGACCGGAGCGGCGACCAAGCTTTGTGCAAGGATGCAGAGGATTACAGCACTCATGGTAGCTGAACCCAATAGCTTCCGCAGAATCCCCGAAAGATTTGCAGGACATCATCCAAATGACTCACGGCCTGCCCTCCCCTTGGCGTGTGGCTGCGTGTTTTTATGGATACGACTCGATTTGTTGAATCTAAATAGTAGGACCCGAGGCCTGAGCGATCCAGCTCCGCGAATCCAAATTTTAAGTTTTAAGTGCTCGGAAATTACCCGGGGTTTTTAGTCTCTTGCTAAATTTTATGCAGTATCAGCCAGGGTGATCGCGAAGCTCTTCGAAAAATAGGATAAAGTTTCACGCTTGCCTGTTGGGCCCAAAGTCGACATATTGCCCGCGGAGGTGCTTGGCATGCTGGTGCAGCCCTCGGTCTTCAAAACCGATGTGGGGCGTGAGAAACGTCTCGGGGGGGTTCGATTCCCCTGCATTTCCGCCAAACCCTCTCCCTATTTTGGAATGCCTCTTTTCACCTCTTTCGACCATGAAGCCTCGAGGCCAATTTGCTGGATACCGTCGAGCATAATGTCGAGGTAGGTTTGCGTGGGTGCTGTGGGCTCGGGGGTTTGATAAGCGGGCTTAACCTCGTAAACCCACGCAGCATATGACTTTTTGTCGTAGATTGCATTAACGCAGACGCGGTTTTCGCCCCGGCAATACCGAGCGGGATGACCCTCTTTTTTATCGATTCCGGGTAATGTGTCGGGCGTGATTTCCAGAAGAGCCCCGAGAACGTGGGAGCCTTTGGCTGGTCTCACATTGGCCGCGCCGCCTTTGCGGACGGGTGAGTAGTAGTTCCAGACCAGCTCGTAATCGCCTAAACGAGCGGGGATAACTTGGATGATGCCTTGATCGCTGTAGCCATAATGGCGCAACCAGCCCCTGAGATCTGGGATATGAAGGTTGGATCCATAGGCAAAGACCCACTCTGTGGTGTCTTCTCGATTCATCGCGATCTCCTACAAGGTAAAAAAGCGGGCACTTCCCCAGTTTGTCAGAGGTTTCCGTGTTTGACCAATCCCAATGGGGGTGGTACAGCCCCCGCGGATCCGCGCGCCGAGACCATGATTTCGTCGGGTGCGCTCACTGATTTAGGTTAAGAGGAACACAGATGGACGTTCAAGTTGAAGAAGCAGGCACATTTTACAGAAAACTCTCTGTGACAGTTCCCCAGACATTGGTGGACAAGGCATTTGATTCCGCGTTTAAGCGCGTGGCAAAGGGTGCTCGGATTCCCGGTTTTCGTCCCGGTAAAGCGCCTCGCAGCGTATTGCAGGCACATTACGGATCTCAGATCAGTGAAGAAGTTCAGGATTCTTTGGTCCAGCAGCACTTACCAAGTGCGATGGCTCAATCTGAAGTGACACCGGTTGCACGTCCTGCGCTTGAGTCTGTTTCGCTGACCAAGGGCAAAGATTTTAAATTTGTTGCTACGGTAGAGATTCAGCCAGACATCGAACTGACCAAGTGGGAAGGCCTTGAAATTGAGAAGGTTGAAACAGTGGTTGAAGATGCTGAACTCGAAGCTCGGCTTGATTCCATGCGTCAGCAGCACTCGCAAATGGTTCCCGTTGAAGACCGTTCAGTGGTTGAAACTGGTGACTGGGTTGTACTCGACTATGAAGGATTCATTGACGGTGTTGCATTTGACGGCGGTACGGCTGAGGGTGCTCAAATTGAAGTAGGCGGCGGCAGCTACCTCCCAGGATTTGAGAAAGGCGTTGAGGGAGCAACTGTTCCTTCCGACATCGAGTTCCCAGTGGAGTTCCCAGAAGATTACCAGGCTGAAACTCTCGCCGGTAAGACTGCAACATTCAAAGCCACTCTTCATGAGCTTAAGGTAAAAGAGATTCCAGCGTTGGACGACGATTTTGCTCAGGACGTAGGTGAAGACAACGTTGAAGCTTTGAAAGCTAAAGTAAACGCTGAGCTTATGGGCCAGAAAGAAAAGCAGTCGAAAGACCAAGAGCGCCAGTTTGCACTGAAGGCACTGGTTGCTGCGAACCCGTTTGAGGTTGCTCCATCGGTAGTAGATGAGCAGGCAGAGCGCATGATTCAAAACGCTGCGATGCAAATGCAGCAGATGATGGGTTACCGCCCACAGCTTGGCCAGGAAGAAATCGACAACCTGAAAGAAGAAAACCGCCCGATGGCTGAAGAGCAAGTACGTGGCGGACTCTTATTGATGGAAGTGACGAAGGCTGCTGAAATTGAGGTTGGTGAAGAAGATATCGACGCAGAGATTGCACAGATTTCTGAGACGAGCGGTCAGGCTGAGCAGGTTGCCGCCCACTTTAAGAACCCACAAGAGCGGCAAAACCTGAAGTATCGCCTTCTTGAGGACCGCACGGTTGACGCGATTCTTGAAAAAGCCACGCGGATTGAGCCTAAGCCAGAGCCTGAAGCAGCACCTGCTGAATAAAGTCTTTTGTAGGCGCGTTCTTATTTCCGTGAATTAGTTGGGGTGCAGGGCCTGTCGAGGGCCTTGCGCGGATTGAATCCAAGCCTATTCTATGGTTTGAGCTAGATAACCTTTCGCGGAGTAAAAGCTATATGAACGACGGATACGATTCTTTCACCACGCCTATGAACTGGATGCCTTATGTTGTGGAGCAGACCCCTCGGGGCGAGCGTGGCTACGACATCTACTCGCGTCTTCTCAAAGACCGTATTGTGTTCATCGGCACGCCGATTGACGACCATGTTGCCAACCTCATCATTGCTCAGATGCTATTTTTAGAGTCTGAAGACCCTGAAAAGGATATCAGCATCTACATTAACTCGCCGGGCGGTTCAGTTACGGCTGGCCTCGCGATTTACGATACGATGCAATACGTGAAGCCGGATGTGGCTACACTTTGCATGGGGCAAGCAGCCAGTATGGGCGCGGTGTTGCTCTCGGGTGGCGTCAAAGGCAAGCGATTTGCTTTGCCAAACAGTCGGGTGATGATTCACCAGCCACTGGGTGGCATGCGCGGCCAGGCTTCCGACATGGAGATTCAGGCTCGCGAAATTTTGAAGATGAAGAAGCTCTTGAATGGCCTCTTAGCAACCCATGCAGGCAAGGACCCTGAAGTGGTTGAGGGAGATTCAGACCGAGACTTTTTCATGAGTGCAGAGCAAGCGATGGATTATGGCCTTATTGACAAGGTTATAACTAAGGCAGAAGACGCTCGCGGTGAAGACGAGAAATAATCCTGTAATATCAGGGTCATAGATGCCGCAGGGCCTTGTTTTAAGGGGCTTTGCGGAATTTGTGATGGTGATTAAGTTGCCAGTTGCTCTCATTGGATCTAAAGATTCTTTTGAATATGTACGATATGATTGATGGGGCAGCTTAAGCTGTATCCTTCAACGGCAACGAGGAAGCATTACATTGCCAGGAAAAAGCGAAACATCCGGTTCTCTTGTCTGTTCTTTCTGCGGGAAGAGTCAGAAAGAAGTTAAGAAGCTTATTGCAGGGCCAACGGTCTATATTTGCGATGAGTGTATTTCACTATGCAACGACATCATCCGTGAGGAGTTTGATGCTGAGGAAGCGGAAGCACGCCCAGCAACAAAGATTCCAAGACCGTCGGAAATCAAGGAAATCCTTGACGAGTACGTCATTGGTCAAGAGCGGGCTAAGAAAGTTTTGTCTGTTGCGGTGCACAATCATTACAAGCGTATTGATTCTAATTTTGCGATGGATGACGTTGAGCTCCAAAAGAGTAATATTTTACTCCTCGGACCTACCGGTAGCGGTAAAACGCTTCTTGCCCAGACACTCGCTCGAATCATTGATGTGCCTTTTTGCATCGCAGATGCGACGAGCCTGACTGAGGCAGGTTACGTAGGTGAGGATGTTGAAAATGTCATCGTCAATCTACTGCAAGCAGCCGATGGCGATATCGAGCGCGCTCAGCGTGGTATCGTCTACATTGATGAAATCGATAAAATCGCTCGTAAGTCTGAGAATCCATCCATTACCCGTGATGTATCGGGTGAAGGTGTCCAGCAAGCTCTTTTGAAAATTATTGAAGGCACCACAGCAAGCGTGCCTCCAAAAGGTGGGCGTAAGCACCCTCAGCAAGAGTTTTTGCAAATTGATACGAGCAACATCCTTTTTGTATGCGGCGGCGCATTCAGTGGGATGGAGCAAATTGTTGAACGACGCTTAGGCCGTCAGGGAATGGGTTTTGGCGCTGAGATTTCTTCGGTAGCCCGCAAGCCTCCTGGTGAAGTTCTGGCTGAAGTCGAAGGCCAAGACCTTCTAAAGTTTGGACTCATCCCTGAGTTCATCGGACGTCTGCCTGTTGTGACAACACTTACCGAGCTTGACGAAGATGCTTTGGTACGGGTTCTTACCGAGCCTAAGAATGCTTTGATTAAGCAGTACAAGAAGCTCTTTGAACTCGATGAAGTGAAGCTTAGCTTTACTGAAGACGCGCTCACGGCAATTGCGAATCAAGCGATTGACCGCAAGACCGGTGCTCGAGGACTTCGAGCCATTCTGGAAACAGCGATGCTCGACATCATGTATGACATTCCAAGCGAGCCCGACATCCTAGAGGTTGTGGTTTCTGAGGAAGCCGTTACCCGAGGAGAGAGACCTCGCGTAGTGTATCAAGGCGAGCCCGTTAAAGAAGCGAGCTAAGCCTCAAGCTTTCATACTTAAATTCATAAGAGAAATCCCTATGCTTGGCTTGCCGGCATAGGGATTTTTTTTTGCTGAGTGATTGAGCCTGGTGGGGGTGGTTATTGGCGCCGAACTACTTCTTAAAGACTTTTTGTTTGACTTCATTGACGTAGATTTGCCGCTTTACTTCGTTCCAGGGCAACACACTTAAGTTGATTCGAGTAAAGCTGGTCTCAGTCCTTAGAAGGATGCTGTTGTCCACTCTGGGCCGGTCCCAAGGTAAGTGGACGAAGAGGTTTTTCCCGCCCACGACTTTTACGGGGATGTCGGTTGCAGGATGAACACCGTCGGCCATGGTAAGCGTTCCAGCACAGAGATTGTCTCCGTGAATTTCAATTCCGTCGTAAACGATACCGCGGGTTGGAGCGCCAGTAGCGTCGTCCCAAATCAGCTCGCCTTCCGCCGAATAAATCGCGCGAACGTCGGGAACCCCTGTCGTTGAACAGGCCGGTTTCTCATCTTTTGCGCCAAGAGTGTTGGAACTTGATAAATCGGCCTCTTTTTGGGCGCTGCAGCCGACAACAAGAAGCAAAGTAATGCATAATAAAGATCTCATGAGGCTAGGAGAGTACGACCGCGCGGCCCGAAAGACAACGCCTCCCGGACCCATCAGGACGGTGTCTGTGGTATAATATGTACGCAGCCTGTTGATTATACCGCCATCATTCTGGCGTATCCTGATAAAATAAGCCTTTAGTAGCTTTGAATACGTAGGCAGCTACTTGCGCGGTAGGCACACCGTGATTAGATTGCTTAAGGCGTGTGAACGCGTTGAATGAGGATTTTTAAAGATATGAGTAGTTCTGAAAAAGCTAGTTTGGTGCCTTTGTTGCCACTTCGCGACATCGTGGTTTTTCCGCATATGATGGTTCCACTTTATGTGGGCCGATCAACTTCGATCAGTGCGGTCGATGAGGCAGTTCGTGGTAACGGCGAGATTTTACTCGCGGCGCAAAAAGAGGCTCGGACCAATAATCCTAAGGCAAATGATATCTACGAAGTGGGTACCATCGGTCAGATCATGCAACATATTAAGCGCCCCGACGGTACCGTTAAGGTTCTGGTTGAAGGACGACGCCGAACACGAATTAAGCGCTACGTAGAAAACGATGAGTTTTTCCTTGTTGAGGTAGAGCCGGTTGAAACAATTTCCGAAAATACTCCGGAGATTCGAGCACTCGTGCGTACAGCCCGTGAAGCATTCGAAACTTATGCGCGGCTGTCCAAGCGGCTGCAGCCTGATGTCTTGACGAGCGTCAAAGGTATCGAAGAGGCAGGGCGCCTTGCGGATACCATCGTTGCACATTTGCCGGTGAAACATCCCGACAAGCAGGCCATGTTGGAGATGGAGTCTGCGCATAAACGACTCGAAAAGCTTCTTGAACTCATGCAGTCCGAAACTGAGATTCTTCAGGTAGAGCGCAAGATACGTTCGCGCGTGAAGAAGCAAATGGAACGCACTGAGAAAGAATATTATCTCAACGAGCAGATGCGGGCGATTCAAAAGGAACTCGGTGAGCGAGATGATCTGAAGAGTGAAATAGCGGAGCTTGAAGAAAAGCTTGCTGAGAAGGTCTTGCCAGAAGAAGTTCGTAAGCGTGTGGCCAAAGAGATTCGCCGCTTAAAAATGATGGCCCCAATGAGTGCTGAAGCTACTGTGGTGCGTAATTACATCGATTGGTGTTTGATGCTGCCGTGGATGGATTACAGCGAAGATATTCTCGAGCTTGATAACGCTGAAAAGATTCTAGACGAAGATCACTACGGTTTGAAAAAGCCTAAGGACCGAATTCTTGAATACTTAGCGGTGCAAAAACTCGTTGATGAATTGCGGGGACCTATCCTGTGCTTGGTGGGACCTCCAGGCGTGGGTAAGACCTCGCTGGCGAAATCCATTGCACGTTCAACAGGTCGTGAGTTCGTTCGCATGAGTTTGGGCGGCGTCCGGGATGAAGCAGAAATTCGCGGTCACCGAAGAACATATATCGGAGCGATGCCTGGTAAGATTATTCAAAGTCTTAAACGGGCAGGTGCATCGAATCCAGTTTTCCTTTTAGATGAAGTCGATAAAATGTCGATGGACTTTCGAGGAGATCCTGCATCTGCGCTCTTAGAGGTTTTAGACCCTCACCAAAATACGACTTTCAACGACCATTATTTGGATCTTGATTATGATTTATCGAAGGTGATGTTCATTTGCACGGCAAACAACATGCAAGGAATTCCGTTGCCTCTCAAGGATCGAATGGAAGTCATTAGCATCGCCGGATATACCGAGATTGAGAAGCTAGCGATTGCAACTCGCTATCTGATTCCGCGACAAAAGAAGGAAAACGGCGTTGACGACGTGAAGATAGAATGGAGTGAAGCAGCTACACGCAGCATCATTCAGTACTACACGCGTGAAGCCGGTGTCCGAACGCTTGAGCGGGAAATTGGTTCAGTTTGCCGAAAGGTTGCCCGAGATGTTTTGTCTAAAGGTAAAGACCGAACCATTCGGATTACACCAGCTCGCGTGCGCAAACTTTTGGGCGTAGAGAAGTTTAGAACCAATAAAGGTGAGCAAGAACCTTTGGTCGGCACGAGTACAGGTCTTGCCTGGACTCAAGTCGGCGGTGAAATACTCCAGATTGAAGTGGGTATTATGCCTGGACGCGGTAAGTTGACCATTACCGGTAAACTTGGCGACGTTATGCAAGAGTCGGCACAAGCAGCGATGAGCTACGTACGCTCCCGTTCGAATGCTTGGGGGCTGCCCGCAGACTTTTACTCCAATATCGATATCCACTTACATGTTCCTGAAGGCGCTATGCCTAAGGATGGACCTTCAGCGGGTATTACAATTTGTACTGCTTTGGTGTCGGCCCTCACAGGGATTCCAGTGCGACATGATGTGGCAATGACCGGAGAGATTACACTGCGAGGTAATGTATTGCCGATTGGTGGTCTGAAGGAAAAAGCGCTGGCTGCACACCGAGCTGAAATCAATACGATTTTAGTGCCGAAGGATAACGAGAAGGATTTAGAAGAGATTCCGAAGTCCATTGCGAAGGAAATGACTTTTCATGTGGTAGCTCACGTGGATGAGGTTCTTAAGCACGCTTTGAGTCTTGATAATCCAGATGCGTTCTATGAAAAGGCGCGTTCGACTGTTCCTTTTGATCTTGAGCAGGTTATCCAGCTTTCGCATCACCACGATGCGGAGGAAACACCGACTGTTCAGTAGTCGTTGAGATTAGAGAAACTAAAAACCCGGCTTTGTGCCGGGTTTTTTTTTAGCAGGTGCTAAGTGGAGTGGTCAGCGGTCTCGTATTTGAACGCCAGAAAAACTCGAAGGTTCTTTAAGAGCATCTTGCTCTGGGGTGGCCACGCGGTGTTCGACGACGGCCTGAACGGCCGGGGTGACGTGAGGTGCAAGCGTTGGCGCCGGGTCGCTGCTGCGGGCCGCTAAAGCATTTACCAAGGCATCACGGTGCTTTTGACTGCGCTCTAGATTTTCATTTTGTAGAGTGCTTCTTTGGTTGGCTTCTTTATCGAGCACTGCTTGTTCTTGAATACTTTTGGACCAAGTGTCGAGTATCTCCATGATGCTCTCGTGCTGACTCGTGAGGATCATTTGAGCTACTTCAATAGGTAGTTCGCTCAGCCTAATGTCTGGGCAGTGACGCTTCATCATGCTGATGAATTCTTTGCCAGAACCCGTTAAACCTTGACCTTGAATGGCATGCTGAAGGTCTTGAACGGAGCTTTTCCCTTTATTTTCAAGGGCTTGGATTGGCTTGGCGGTTTGGAAGAGCCCGATGCTTTGGGCTGCTGCATCAGATTTTATTGGGGTATTCATAGGGGACCTACCCAGCTGGTGGGTATTTTGGCTAAAAATCTAATGGTTTAGATGAGATGAACAGCTAAGCCGTCTCGAAGTTTTGGCTCAAACCAAGTGCTTTTGGGAGGCATGACCTCGCCGGCATCAGCGATTGCGAGGAGCTCTTCGATGGAAGTCGCGCAGAGTTTAAATGCCACGGCGCAGCCTTCGGCTACACGCTTTTCGAGTTCTTGTGGTCCCCGGATACCGCCAACGAAACCGATACGCTTGTCGCGGCGAGGGTCTTCGATGCCCAGAAGAGGCTTCAGCAGCTGGGTTTGTAGGATGCTAACATCTAGCCGCTCCACAGGATCTTTGGGATCCCAGGTGCCTTCTTTGGCAGCCAATGTGTACCAGTTATCGCCAAGGTACATTTCAAAGTGATGTTTTTGGCTGGCTTCAAGCCGTCCAGGGCTCACGTTGAAGATTTCCGAGACTTTCGCGAGGAATGAGTCGGGGTTGTAATCGCCAAGGTCCTGCACCACCCGGTTGTAGTCCATGATCAACATTTCATCTTCGGGAAAGCTGACTGCTAGAAAACGTTGGCTTTCTAAGTTGTCTTGACCGGCTTCCCGCTGAGCTTTTGCTACCCGTGAGGCAGCGGCCGAGCGATGGTGTCCATCGGCGATGTAGATTGGGCCGAGTGCATCAAAACCGTTAACAACCGAAGCAATGTCGTCAGCGTCGGCAATGGTCCAAAGTTGATGGCGAATACCGTCTGCTGCAACAAAGTCCACGGCAGCCTGAGTTTGGGTAGCCTTTGTCATGGCGGCAGCAAGCACGCCGGACTGGCGATGAACCAGGAACACTGTTCCGGATTGCGCACCGAGTGCTTCGATATTTTTGACGCGGTCGTCTTCTTTGTCCGGCCGCGTGAACTCATGTTTGCGAACGATATTTTCGTCGTACTCGTCGGTGCTTGCGCAAAGAACAAAACCGGTTTGGGTACGGCCATTCATAGTAAGCGCGTAAGCGTAGAGGCATTCGGTTTTATCTTGAACCATAACGCCGTCGTTGATCATCGTTTTGAGTGCTTTTGCCCCTTGGGAATAAACAGCGTCATCGTAGAGACCTACGTCATCGGCCAAATCTATTTCAGGCTTGGTGACGTGGAGAAATGTGTGGGGGTTATCTTGAGCAAGAGCTTGTGCTTCTGCCCGGTTTACAACGTCGTAGGGTACAGCGGCCACTTGTTCAACAAGGTCGGCCCGTGGGCGTAAGGCTTTAAAAGGATAAATTGTAGCCATCTTGGTCTCCTCTGG
>JABJBS010000065.1 GCA_018668695.1 Deltaproteobacteria bacterium | reverse complement strand
TTCTTCCTCTTTTGGCATCGAGATATAAGGTCCAAAGCGACCATCTTGAACGGTAACTTCTTCCTTGGTCTCAGGATGTGTTCCAAGAACGCGAGGGAAAGATAAAATGAGTTCTGCTTGCTCAAGTGTAAGATCTTTAGGAACCATATCCGGCCAGAGGCTGGCCATCTTTGGTTTGGTTCCCTTTTTGATATTACCCTTAGCATCGAGCTCTGGTTCACCCAGCTGGATATAAGGACCGTAGCGACCCGATTTAAGGAAAACCTTCTCACCAGTGGCTTCGTGCAGGCCCATCTCACGGTTGGCTAAAGCTGCTTCTTCTAGAAGTCTCAAAGCTTCTTCAACACTAAGCTCATCAAGCGCCAAATCATCAGGAATGGAAGCACGTCTATCGCTATCGCCAATTTGCAAATACGGACCATAGCGACCTACGCGAGCGGCTACCAATTCACCCTCTTCTAAATCACCCAGGGGAACAGTAGAAATCGCGCGGGCATCAATCGCGGCTTTACTGGCCGAGATTTTAACTTTTAAGCCAACTTCGCTGATGCTCTTTTTGCCAGCAGCCTCAATCTCTTCCTCAGGCGTTGGTTCAAGCCCGAAGTAGAACTTGTGTAACCATGGAATGGCCTGCTGCTCGCCCATGGAAATATTATCAAGATCACTTTCCATACGGGCCGTAAACTCGTAATCCACAAGCATCGTAAAGTGTGCTTCTAAGAGTTGTGTGACTGCAAAGGCAGTTAAAGTAGGAACAAGCGCTCCACCCTTTTTCCACACATACCCTCGGTCTTGAATCGTTTGGATAATCGATGCGTAAGTTGATGGACGACCAATACCGCGCTCTTCAAGCATCTTAACAAGTGATGCTTCAGTGTAACGTGCAGGTGGTTTGGTATTATGACCAGCTGGCTTGAGTTCTTTAGCATCGAGCTGCTCGCCTTTGGCCATCGGAGGTAGAATCTTATCTTCGTTATCCGACTCTGATTCACCATCGTTGTCTTCTGTGAAACGGTAGGCTTTCAGGAATCCAGGAAAGGTAATGACCTTACCAGAAGCGGTAAAGGTTGCCTTACCCGTAACATCTTGTCCGGCAGCTTCACTCACCGCTGCGGTGATGTCAGCCTTCATACGAACCTGAGTTCGTTGCCCTTTGGCATCCTTCATCTGGCAAGCCACTGTTCGACGCCAGATCAAATCGTAAAGCTTAAATGCGTCATCATCGAGTTCAGAGCGCAAGCTATCTGGTGTACGGAATTCGGTTCCTGCTGGACGAATCGCTTCGTGTGCTTCCTGAGCGCCTTTTACCTTACCTTTGTAAGTACGAGGCTCATCCGGAACATACTCTGCTCCAAACAGTTCAGTAATTTGAGCGCGAGCCGCATTGACCGCTTCTTGTGAAAGCGTATTCGAATCGGTACGCATATAAGTAATGTAACCGTTTTCGTACAAACGCTGAGCCACACGCATCGTTCGCTTGGCAGTATAACGAAGCTTGCGGCTTCCTTCCTGCTGAAGGGTAGACGTAATAAATGGTGCTTGCGGCTTTTGAGTGAAAGGCTTTTCAATGATGTCTGTAACGGTAACGTGCTTACCCGTCATATAATCCGTTAAGGCCATCGCAGCCTTTTCATCGAGAAGAATAACGTTATCCCGGCGGGCGTTATCAGTCAGTTCTCCCGTGAGGCCATCAAAGTCGCGGGTTAGAGCAATACGGCGCCCCTCGATATCGGCCAAGAGACCGTCTACTTTAAGGCCATCACCAGCCTTCTCTAAGTTTGCTCGCAAACTCCAATAAGCAGAACTCTTAAACGCCATACGGTCGCGCTCACGCTCAACAATCAGACGTGTCGCAACGGACTGCACCCGACCCGCGCTTAGACGCGGCTTAATTTTGAGCCATAAAAGAGGGCTGACCTCATAACCGTAAAGTCGGTCGAGTATCCGCCGAGCTTCCTGCGCTTCCACCAATCGGTGGTCAATTTCTCGTGGGTTTTCAATGGCGGCATGAATCGCGCGCTCAGTGATTTCATGAAAGACCATTCGGCGAATCGGAACCTTAGGCTTTAAAACCTCAACCAGGTGCCACGCAATCGCTTCTCCCTCGCGATCCTCATCCGTCGCCAGAAAGAGTGCATCCGATTGAGCCAGCAAGTCTTTTAGTTTCTTAACTTGGGCTTTCTTAGCCGTAGGTACAATGTAGAGGGGCTTGAAATCCTCGTCTACATTCACGCCGATCCGTGACCATGGCTTTTTCTTATGCGCTGCGGGAATTTCGGCTGCCTTGGATGGCAAATCTCGAATATGGCCGATTGAAGACTCGACAATATAGTCATCTCCAAGAAACTTGGAAATCGTTCTTGCTTTGGCTGGTGATTCCACCACGATTAACGTCTTTGCCACTTTAACCCTCACTGCCGAGAATAATGGGGCACCGGTTCGCTAGACCTCACGCCACTCCTATTTCCCACGCGGCCCCCGCCGGTAAAAAATCGAGTATTCCAAGACTCTCAAGTCATCTATATGGCGTTGCGACTCGCTAAATCAGCGTGCCCACTGGACAAGCGCTACACCTCAGGTGGCATGCTTTAGCGCATGGTTGCAGAGAGTTACAAGAGGAGACGTGAATAACACGACGCGTCAAGACTGGGCCTTTCCCCATTCTGGGGAAGTGATATGGTGTGCCACGACAGGTTCTGGTAAACCGGTAAGTAACTGATGAAATTGAAGTTTTTTATAATAATCACATTATTGCTCAACCTCCTGGGACAAGGATCGGGATTGGCTCAAGAAAAAGAGCCACCAGAGTTCCAATTTGGCTTTCTCAAGGTTCCCGGAGGCCAAAATTCTCCCCGAGACAACGGGTTCAGCCGCCTCGGTTGGGAAATTCGCAAGCGAACCAGCATCGCCTCATCGCTCGATGTGCTGCCCGTTGACCCCAACACTGACAGTATATTTAAGGTGCCTTTCGTGCTCTGGCAGGGAGAGGAAGCTTTTCCACCATTGAGTCCCGTGGCTGTTGGCCAAATGCGGCAATTTTTATCCCGCGGCGGTACACTCTTGATCGACCTAAGCGACGGGAACCTCGGCGGCCCGTTTGACCAAAGTGTACGCCGGGACCTCGCTCGAATCTTGCCCGGTGAAAATCTTAAACGCGTGGCTCCAGACCACGTTCTCTACAAGAGTTTTTTCTTACTCGAACGCCACGGCGGCCGCATTAAAAGCAGAGCTCACCTCGAGGGCATGACCACCGACGGCCGACTTTCCGTGATCCACTACGCCAACGATATGAGCGGAGCGATGGCTCGCGACGAATTCGGTTCTTGGCGCTACACGATGAGCAGTGGAGGCGAAAGTGCCCGAGAAATGACGTACCGCTTAGGCATCAACTTGGTCATGTATGCTTTGTGCCTCGACTACAAAGAAGACCAAGTCCATATCCCCTTTATTTTGCAGAGACGTCGGTGAATACGGAAAACTATACAGACTGGACGCTGGTATCGCTTTCAGCACTGCCCGAGCAGTGGATTTGGATACTCTCTGGCGCAGTGATTTTGGGCACCGCTCTGGTTATACGTTCTTACGCAACAAGCCGTCGTAAAATATCTTTAAGCATCCTTAGAATTCTTGGCGCACTCTTGGTGTTGGGATTTCTCATTGAACCCGCTCTTCAAGAACGACTCGTTCGTCAAGTAAGAGACCGATTCGCTGTGGTCATCGATCGCTCTATGAGCATGACTCTGGGCAGCGACAAAACCAACAACCGTTACAACGATGTTCTTGAGGTATTTGAAAGCAGCAAGGAAACCATCAAAAAACTAAGCGAGGACCATATCCTTGAGTTCTACGATCTCGATGGACCCATCTCCAGCGACATCATCGGTACTACTCCCAAGGGTGAGAGCACGGATTTACTCGCAGCGCTTGAGAATATTCAAAGCTATGGAGGCGGACGCCCTCTGGCGGGTGTTTTACTCATCTCCGATGGTGCCGACAATGTAGAGCTGGCACTGGCCGAAGAGAAAGAAGTTGATTCCCAGCTCAAGGCCAGACTCGGCAGTCTGAAAATCCCGTTCAATACAGCGTGGCCGGCTCGGCAAGGGACCTTTAAAGACATCAGTATTCAGAAAGTCGTCGCCGACGAATTTGCCTTCGTCCACAATACCATGGAGATTCAAGTCACCTTGGAGGCAACGGGATTTGAAGGTGCAACCGTACCGGTCTCTCTCAAACGCGGCAACGAGTTGCTAACAACTGAACAAGTTGTTTTATCCGATAAAGCTTCCCGCGTGATATCATTCGAAACCAAACCCGATGCCGTGGGTGAGTTTATTTACACCGTCGAAATTCCTGCATTTGCCGGAGAGGCTGTCCCAGAGAACAATATTCACTCGTTTGTGGTAAAAGTCATTCGAGATAAAATCCGCGTACTCCAAGTTGCCGGGCGTCCAAGCTGGGATGAGCGTTTCCTCCGGCAGCATCTTAAAGAAAACCCAAACGTCGACCTCATCTCATTTTTCATTTTGAGAACGCCGAATGACAACCCTCAGGTGATGGACAAAGAACTCTCCTTGATTCCTTTTCCCACCAACAAAATCTTCGACACCGAGCTGCATACTTTTGACGTCGTCATATTTCAAAACTTTGATTATCGCCCATTCAACATGGCTCACTTTCTACCGAACATCCGTGAAGCCGTTCGCAAGGGACTGGGCTTTATCATGGTGGGTGGCCCCCAAAGCTTTGACGGCGGCGGATATGCGGGAACTGCCATTGATGACATCCTCCCCATCCGTATGAACTCAGGTGGATTTCAAAATGGTACGTTTAAAGCTGAGCTTACTGAAACAGGCCGTTTTCACCCCATCACCGAGTTAAGCCGAAGTTCTCGTGAGGCTTTTTGGGGAACACTTCCCGCCTTTTCTACACTCAACAGCACCCTGGGTCCGGCAGCAGACAGTTCAGTTCTTCTGGAATCCGTAGGCAGCGGGTTTGGTCAGGCTACTCCTCTCCTCTCAGTTCGCGAAGTGGAAGATGGCCGCAGTATGGCACTCATGACCGACTCGATCTGGCGATGGCGTTTCGAGAACAATCGCGATGGCGGCGCGGCTCTTCGGGCCTACCATCGGTTTTGGTCAGGCGCGTTGCGTTGGCTGATGCGAGATCCAGAGCATGCCCGCATCCGGGTACTTCCAGGAAAATACCGATATGAAGTTGGCAACCCAGTTGAAGCCAGTATTAAAGTCCTGAACCCCAACTACCAAGGCGCGGCCAACACGGCTGTTCGGGTCAACCTCTTTCGAAGCAACGGAACCACTGTGGATGTGGACGACCTCGTGACTGGTGAAAATGGGAACACGAAAATCAGCTACGACAAGCTTGAGCCAGGTCCCTACCGAATCGTCGCGGAGGCAACTCTTGAAGACGGTAAAAATATGTCTGGGCAAGGCGTCTTTGTGGTGCAGGCACAACATACCGAGCTGGCCACCGCGCGGCCAAGGCCCGATTTACTAAAAGCCATCGCTGCGACCACGGATGCTAAAAGTAGCCCGTTTAGCGAAGATACTTGGGAGAACCTTGAGACCGTAGCTCCAGAGGTGATTGAAATCGACCGGCGTAAAAACACTGAGCTTTGGGACAATGGTTGGGCACTTTTACTCGCCGTGCTCCTCTTTTCAGCCGAATGGGCCCTTCGTCGCCGTACCGGCTATCTTTAAGTCGTAAAATCAATCCTTTTGAGCTTGAAAGATTGGAGCGTGGGCGGTAGCTCAGGCCCATGACCGACTCAGTAAAAATCATAGGTGCAGGCCTCGCAGGCAGTGAAGCAGCTTGGCAACTTGCCGAAGCGGGCGTTAAAGTTCAAATCAGCGAGATGAAACCCATCAAGAGAACGCCAGCACAAAACTCTGATGAGTTGTGTGAATTGGTTTGCTCAAATTCGCTTCGCTCCAATAATCACATGAACGCAATCGGTCTTTTGAAAGAAGAAATGCGCCGGCTTAATTCATTGATTATCCGGGCAGCTTATGAAAACCGAGTACCCGCTGGTGACGCGCTCGCGGTGGAACGTATCGGATTTAGCAAGACCATTACCGCTGCTCTCGATGGTCACCCCAATATTACACGCGTCAGTGAGGTCGTTGAAAAACTACCCGATGCCGGCCACACCATTGTATCCACGGGCCCACTTACAGACGCTTCTTTGGCTACCTCCATTCAAGAAGCATCCGGCCAAGACCGGCTCTACTTCTACGACGCGATAGCTCCAATTGTCAGCGGCGACAGTTTAAATCGAGACATCATTTTCGCAGCAAGCCGTTACGGTAAAGGCGGAGGCGACGATTACCTCAACTGCCCGCTCAACAAAGAACAGTACGAAGCATTTATTGATGCTGTTCTCGAAGGCGAGTCCATGCCGCTGCACAGCTTCGAAGAGCCGAAGTACTTCCAAGGTTGCCTACCAATAGAAGTGGTCGTGGCCAGCGGGCGTGAGACGCTTCGCTACGGTGCAATGAAGCCCGTAGGACTCGATGACCCACGCACAGGTCGCTGGCCCTATGCTGTGCTCCAGCTTCGTAAGGAAGACCCTGATGGTCAGGCCTACAATATGGTCGGCTTTCAAACGAAGCTGAAGTACCCAGAACAAAAGCGCATCTTTAAGATGATACCCGGAATGGAAGATGTGGAATTTATCCGCCTTGGTGCCATCCACCGTAATACGTATCTTGATAGCCCAGCACTTTTAGATGAACGTATGCGCCTTAAAGCCATGCCTCATATTCGTTTTGCCGGACAAATTACCGGGGTGGAAGGCTACGTAGAAAGCGCAGCCCACGGCTTGATGACCGGCCGGCTTTTGGCGGCAGATATTCAGGCGACAACTCTTGAAGCGCCTCCACGCGAAACCGCTCTGGGGTGTTTGTGGCAACATGTGCAAGGTGTTAACCGTCTGGACCACAGCTCTCACGAACCACAGAATATCAACTGGGCTATGTTTACGCCGCCGCCAGAAGGCACCAAGAAGAATGAGAAAAAGCGTATCCGCGTGTTAAGAGCTGAAGAAGCGCTTAACCAGTGGGCCGCTCAGTATCAGCTCGAGATCTGCGCATCGAACATTGTGCCTGAAGAGCTCGTCAAAAAGAAAAAGCCTAAACGAGCCATGCCTTTACCGCCCGTACCGGAAGCAACCTAAACAAATCCCAGATACGGCGCCCCACTTTTCTTGCCCTTACGCTCCAAGCCAGTATCCTAGGCAGGTGGAAAAGGCACTCGACAGCTTTGAGCAATTTCTTCTTTTAGAAAGGCGCGCTTCCGTGAATACCGCACGGGGCTACATGTCCGATCTAAGAGCTGCGGTAAACTTCGCCAAAGAGCGCGGCTATCAATCCTTTGATGAATGGACCACCGATTTTCTTCGAGCTCATCTGGCCCGTTGTAAAAAAGATAATGGTGAGCGTCTCGCGGCAACCAGTATGAGCCGCAAGCAGAGTTCCCTGCGTGCCTTCTACGCGTGGTACTTACGCGGCAAGCCCACGTCAATCGATCCCACGGCGCCTCTTGATGCTCCCAAGCTACCTCAGCATCTACCAAGAGCACTTGATGCCGACGCAGTCATGGCCCTTATGCAACCTCCAAAAAGCGACGAGCCCAAACATGCGCGTGCACATGCTGCGATGCTTTTACTCTACGGGCTGGGTATTCGTTTGAGCGAAGCTGCAACCCTGAAAAACTCAGACCTGGATTTAGAGGAAGCCACCGCCAAGGTTCTTGGTAAGGGCGGCAAAGAGCGCGTCATCCCCATTCCCAAGGGGTGCATTGCCGCACTTGAGTACTATCGCCAAAAACGTCCCGCAGATGCCGAAGATATCTATCTCATTGGCCGAGGTAAAAAGGGTATATCCACGCGCACCATCGCCAGAATTGTGGACGACGCTGCGCTTCGGGCCCTTGGACAGCACGTCTCTCCTCACCAGCTTCGTCACAGTTTCGCCACCCATTTACTGGCTGGAGGCGCCAACCTGCGAGAAATTCAGACCTTGCTCGGCCATAGCCATCTCTCCACCACACAGCGCTACACCAAAGTTACCGCCGAACGCCTCTTTCAGGTCTACGACCAGGCTCACCCTCGGGCTACTAATAAGTCCTAACCGCCCCGCTAAACCGGGATTCCCTGAGATTTCAAGAGCCGATTGACACCATCATCTGGCAGGCCTATGAAGCCGCGGATGTCTGAAGCAAATGTAAAAAAACCAGCTCTTGTCTTACTCTCTGGCGGCCTTGATTCCGCCACCGTCCTCTCCATGGCCATCGATATGGGTTTTGAGCCCCACTGCATGAGTTTTCGGTATGGCCAAGGCCATGCCATCGAACTTGAAGCCTCCAACCGGGTTGCCAAAGCCCAGGGCGTTCGAGAACACCGAATTGTAGAAATCGATCTTCGAGCCTTTGGTGGCTCTGCCCTCACAGACGATATCGAGGTACCCAAGGGCCGCAATACCGACGAAATGAACGACGGCATCCCAGTGACCTATGTGCCCGCTAGAAATACGATTTTTCTTTCCTACGCCCTTGCTTGGGCCGAGGTTCTCGGTGCTTTTGACATCTTTATTGGCGTCAATGCTGTCGATTATTCAGGCTACCCCGATTGCCGACCAGAATTCGTGAACGCGTTCGAAACCATGGCAAATCTTGCCACAGCAGTGGCAGTAGAAGGAAAAGGGCACTTTACAGTGCACGCTCCACTCCTTACCTTGACCAAGGCAGAAATCATCGTGGAAGGAACACGCTTGGGTGTCGATTACGGCCTAACCCATTCCTGTTACGACCCGGTGGGAGAGCTCGCTTGCGGCCAGTGTGATTCTTGTATCTTAAGACAACAAGGTTTTAAGGATGCAGAAGTCGCCGATCCCACCCAATACGTCTGAAACAAGGCGTTCGAGAAAGACTGATGGAACAATATCACGCAACTACTATTCTCGCGGTTCGACGCGGCTCCAATGTTACCATTGCCGCCGACGGCCAAGTCACCTTGGGCAATACAGTCATGAAGCACAGCGCTACCAAATTGCGCCGTCTCCACGACGGGCAAGTTCTCGCGGGATTTGCCGGTTCCACAGCTGACGCATTTACGCTTTTTGAACGATTCGAGACCAAGCTAAAAGACTACAGTGGCAACGTCACCCGGGCAGCGGTTGAGCTTACCAAAGAGTGGCGAACTGACCGTATGCTTCGCAAGCTTGAAGCCATGCTCATCGTAGCCGACCGTGAAAAGACACTGATTCTAAGCGGTAATGGAGATGTTCTTGAGCCCGAATGCGGCGCAGTGGCCATCGGTTCAGGCGGAAACTATGCACTCTCTGCCGCCAGAGCGCTCCTGGATCACTCCGAACTTGGCGCCAAAGACATTGCTCAATCGGCAATGAAAATCGCCGCGGATCTCTGTATCTATACCAACGCAAATATCATCTTTGAAGAACTTGGAGCCGAGTAAGAGTATGGCAACATCATTTAACGAACAAACAAGCTTCACCCCTCGCGAAACTGTTGGCGAGCTCGACAAATACATTGTTGGCCAAAAAGATGCCAAGCGTGCTGTCGCCATTGCGCTTAGAAATCGCTGGAGAAGAAAACGCGTTCCAGACGAGCTGCGTGACGAAATCGCTCCCAAAAACATTATCCTCATTGGCTCCACCGGTGTTGGTAAAACAGAAATTGCACGGCGTCTTGCCAAGCTTGCCAATGCGCCCTTTGTAAAAGTTGAGGCCAGTAAGTTTACCGAAGTTGGCTATGTGGGCCGCGATGTTGACTCTATTGTACGTGACCTCATGGAACGCTCCATTCACATGGTGCGTGAGGAAGCGAAAGAACGCGTGATGGTAAACGCTCGCCAGCATGCAGAAGACCGGGTCCTAGATATTCTCTTGCCAAGGCCTGCCTACGAAAAACAAGGCGACGAGCAGACTCCGGCCGACGATGACAGTCGTCAAACGATGCGTAAAATGCTTCGGGAAGATAAGCTCAACGACCGCGAAGTTGAAATCGATGCGCAGGACCGATCGATGCCCACCATGCAGGTTTTTAGTAACAGCGGCATGGAAGAGATGGGCATGAATATCCAAGATATGATGGGCCAGATGATGGGCGGTCGTAAAACTCGAAAACGCCGTGTTAAAGTTCCAGAAGCGCTGGAAATCTTTTCCCACGAAGAAGCCGCCAAACTGATTGACCAAGATGACGTCAACGCCGAGGCCGTCGACCGCGCGGAAAACAGCGGCATCGTCTTTCTCGATGAAATCGACAAAATCGCCAAACGAGAAGGCGGTGGTGGAGTTGATGTGTCACGTGAAGGTGTCCAGCGTGATATTCTACCGATCGTTGAAGGCTCTACCGTCACCACCAAGTATGGCCCTGTTAAAACTGACCATATCCTTTTCATCGCTGCTGGAGCATTCCATGTGAGCAAGGTCAGTGATTTGATTCCCGAGCTACAAGGTCGTTTCCCTATTCGGGTGGAACTGCAGTCGCTGGGTGAAGCAGAGCTCCTTCGCATTTTGGAAGAGCCAAAAAATGCACTTCCTATTCAATATGAAGCCTTGATGGAAACCGAGAAGGTCGCCTTGAAGTTTCAAAAAAATGGACTCAAAGAACTTGCCCACATTGCCGCCCAGGCCAACAGCAGGGCCGAAAATATTGGTGCGCGCCGACTGCATACCGTGATGGAAAAGCTGCTCGAAGAGATCTCATTTGAAGCTCCTGAATGTGCCGGAACAAGCGTTACAGTGGATGCCGCTTTTGTAAAATCCACGCTCGAAGATTTCTACACCAAGGAAGACTTGAGCAAATACATCCTCTAAATCAGACACTTACGGTCTCTCTATTTTCCTTGGAGCCGTTTTCTTATGTAAAAGTGGTCTCTTTCTTCTAGGCCACTCTGTACCCCTCCATAAAATTCTGGCTATAGAGCTACTCTTGAAGCGTAGCTGTATTTTTTTGCGGCCCTATCCTGGAGGAAGTGCCATGACGCAAACGCAAGCCCTACTCAGTTCAGCCAAAGAGCACATGACCAAAAACTATAACCCGGCTCCGTTTATTCTAGAGCGCGGTGAAGGCGTATGGGCTTGGGACCAAGACGGTAATAAATACCTCGACTTCACTTCTGGGATTGCCGTGAACTCCCTGGGCCACGGGCACCCAAAGGTTGTAGAGGCGATCCGCGAACAAGCTTCTCGGCTCTCACACGTATCGAATATGTTTCACCACAAGGGCTACATCGACATGTGTCAGAGACTGTGCGACCACAGCTTTGGAGACCATGTCTTTCTTTGCAATTCTGGTGCGGAAGCAGTGGAAGCGGCGATTAAAATGGCACGTCTCTATTTTCATTCGAAAGGTGAAAACCGGCCACAAATGGTTGCAACCCACGGCGGATTTCACGGACGCACCATTGGAGCACTCAGCCTTACCGCAAACCCCAAATATAAAGTTGGCTTTGAACCTTTGATGCCTAACGTTGCACACGTCCCTTTCAACGATCTGGAAGCCGCACGAAAAGCCATCACCTCAAAAACCGCTGCCTTCATCGTAGAACCTATCCAAGGCAATTCCGGGGTAGCTGTTGCCGATGCAGGTTACCTAAGCGAATTACGAAAAATCTGTGACCAAACCGGTACTCTGCTCATCGTTGACGAAATTCAAACAGCGGGTGGACGTACAGGAAAATGGTTTGACCATCAGCACGAAGACATGGTTCCGGATATCATGCCTTTGGCCAAAGCCATTGGCGGCGGCATGCCTCTCGGGGCGCTCGTGATGAGTAAAGCCGTATCTGAGCCTCTCAAAATCGGTGGCCATGGCTCGACCTATGGCGGCAACCCGGTAGCCTGCGCGGCCGGGCTTGCAACCTGGGACGTCGTTCAAGAAGAAGGCTTAATGGAGCACTCCGTAAAGCTCGGTGCTCAATTTATGGAGATGCTCGAAGGCTTGAAGAGTAAGACCGAACTTGTCCACTCCGTGCGAGGCCGAGGGCTTATGATCGGGCTGGAGTTAACCTGCGAAGCCAGACCGGTTTTTGAAAAGGCTCGAAATGCTGGCTTATTGGTAACCTTAGCAGGAACCCACGTCTTGCGAATTCTACCACCTATGATTGCCACCGAATCGGATTGTGCGCATGCGACATCGTTGCTGGAGCAAGTGCTCAAGCCTTAGCCAAAGCTTACCCATAGAGTTGGTGGATATAATAAGGATAGACCTGCCTCTTGTGCGTAAAAGGTAAATCCTGAATACGCTTGGCCGTTGTGTCCGCCGGTAAAAGCGTAACGAGCTTACCCGCCAAGTGGGTTCCCACCAGATGACAACCATAGACCCCACCGTCCGAATTAAAGCTACAACCAAAAAGCCGCGCTAAAAGTTCCCGCATGGGGTAAACGCCGCAAAGACCATCGGAACGCAAAAGCGGGCATCGAAATTTCAGAGTTTTCGCCAAAGCGTCATGGCTCGGGCCACCTGGCTTAGCGGGCTGATTAAGCTCCACGATGGTGGTCTCGTTCTCAGCATAAATCTCTAACCCCTGCTCAATCATCAGCGTGCGCTCATTTTCAGGTACATTTTTCTGAACCCAATCCCAAGCACCATAGAACTCCAGTGGTGTTAAAAATACGCTCTCATGACAACAAGCATCGCAGCCGCTGTGGCACGGGAGGTTCAAGCCTGCGGTGTTTTGGGCATTTCGCTTGTCGATATCCGCATAAAGTGCACGAAGACCTGCTAGGGCCGTCTCCAAGTCTACACCGACCTGTTCGGCTACGCTGTGAAAATCGATAAGGGGATATGCTGGTGATTGAGCCACACCTAAGTGTGCCTCCTATTGACGCCAAAAAAAAGGCCGGAAGTTGGATAACCAACTCCCGGCCTGATTTTTTAGCTTTACTTAGCTAGTTGGCTATTACCAACCACCACCGTACTCAGTCATGCGACCGAGGTCTCGGACGATGTCCAAGAAGCTTGTATTCTCATTAACACCGCGCTCAGCGACGTCCAGAGCATACGTAGCGTCTAACAACGCTGTGTAATTTGCTTCACTTGGGTCTAGGTCGTGGGCATCGTTTGCCAACGTCCAAGCCGCTAAAGCTGGAGCATATACATCTGTTGCATAGTCCTGAGCTTCCTGAAGCATACGGGCACCAAGCATCATCTTGGTTCCAGTTTCTGCATCAGCAAGCTGAGCCTTGAGTTCTTCATTACCTGGGTCAGATACAAGCTGAGATTCCAGGTTCAAGAGAACTGACGTCGCGCCAGCGAGGTCGCCAGGAGCAATGTAAGTATAGTTGGTGATTGGATCGATGTAGGTTTCAACCTGGCTAACACCATTTTCATCCGTGAACGTCATGCAATCCATGTAACCGTCCAGACAAACCTTCGCGTACTGCGAGAAGTCAGCTGTGTAGTCAAACATAGAGTTGAAACGTGTGAACGGAAGTACAACTGCCCAATATCGAAGACTCCAAGTCCATGGAGACTCGACCTTAGCCATGTTGTCATAGTTAGGCATTGTGGCTGGGTCGTAAACATCTACAACCGGCTTCGAAGCAAACATATTAGTGTTTGCATCTACATGCCATCCGTAAGGGCTTTCGCCTGTTCCGAATGCACTACCGAATACGTCCATCATTTGTGGCTGAAGTGTACGCCAGTATGAAAGTGAGAAAGTACCGCTATCCAAGTAATCAGATAAATCGCGTACGAACGAACCTTCGTTGCTGGTCATTGCGAGCATCGCTACAAGCTTGTCCCAGTAGAAACCAATGCTTGTTGGCTTGTACATGTACTCGTCTGTCCATGTTGTGCGAAGTGGCTTACCTACACCCAGTGGGATGTCCATGGTTTCGCCAGATACACAGTCAGGAAGAAGATTGCCTTCGCCATCATCCCAGTGCTTGTAAGTGTCTCCCACGAGACAGTGCATACCTGCTTCAGGCTGATTAATAACTGAGTTCAAGTAGTTCAGGCCTTCCATTGCAGCAGACTGCCAATCGCGACCGAAAGGAAAGTCTGTGTATGTTAGGTAGTCACCATTTTTGTCAAAACCAATACCCTGAGTACCATAGAGGTAGTAACGGTAGACGGTAGACATTGGACCAAAGTAACGACCCTGCAGGCGGTTCAAGTATGAACGTGTGCTAGTTCCAAAACGTAACTTATCACGCTTGTAGTTACTGATGTAGTAGTATGCATTGTGACGCAAAGCACGGTCCTGAATGATTTCAGTGTAGTTTGCACCCTTATCCCATGTTTGACACGAAATGTTTGACGCCCAGCTGTATTCATCTGGACAGAATTCGTAAGGAACTTCATCAAACGGAATCGCAAAGTCAACATCACGCCAGTAGTCAGTCCACTCAGCGTATACATTTTCAAAAGGAATCATAGCACGTTGAGAAATTTTCTCAGCCTGCGGTGTACGGCCATCAACAGCATTCTTCCAGTACGAATTCAAGTACCGGTCGTACTGTGAATAGTTAAGATCTGCATTGTAGTCGGCTAGGTCGCGAACGTCCTGGTCGAGGTCAGTATCTTGTGAAGCATTATAGTTGCTGTTGTAATCCTGGTAGTAACCGTTGGCTTCTAGATAGTCAGGGTGACACGAAAGCGAGTTATCGCACGTTAGAGTGCCATCAAACCAAAGTGGAATGTTCTCGTAGTCATGGAAGAAGAACAGGTTCTGAAAGCCCAGAGCCAGATCAGACTGTGTTCCAGGAGTTTCCTGGTCATGGTCAAATACTTCAACCATTTGGCCGTAACCAAAGTGAATCGCAGCATTATCGTATGGCCCAAGACCCGCGAAGCTATCAGCATAAAAACGAGCATCGTAATCCATAATGGTTGAGTACATGAGGCGCTCTGCCATTGTTGGATTGCCGTTTTCATCAACACGTTCAACCTTGCGGGTTGTCGGGTTGTAGTCATCCCAGAAACCATGGTGGAAGTTCAGTGGATCCATAGAACCGCCGAAGTTGTGACGAAGACCTACTGTGTGACCGAGTTCGTGAAGCTGAACTGCACGATAAATGTTGCCACGCATGAAGTCATAAACTTCGTCCCAAGTCTTGCCCTGAAGCTCTGCCGCAACAGATGCCATGCCATCATCAGCCCATTCAGCCATCATGATGTTTTTGGAAGCAAGTTCCTTATCAAGTGCACGCTTGCCTGCGAGGAACTCTTCGCCGTCCAAAACCCACTCAAGTGCTGTGAAATCTTCGTGCTCTCCACCAATCATGCCTTGGTTAGGCTGATAGTGGGTAGCGCCGATAACACCGCGACGAAGTTCGTCGTTGGTTAGCAATTCTGTATCAATGTAGCTACCTTGAACACGTGATAGCTTCGCTCGCGAGCTTTCACGAGCTTGGCTCGCCATTTCAGGATGAATAGCGTCATGACCGATTACGTGCTCAAGAGCCATGCGCGCGCGCATTTCAGGCTGCTTGTCGCTCATAATAGGCTGCAGTTCATTATGGTTATGAACGTCTTGGTTCATCTGCTTCATCTTCTCGAGAGAGAACATGTCGCGTCCCATTTGGTTTTGCATCTGCTGGCTATCTTGTCCCATAGCCTGACGGATATGCGTACCGTTGATGAGGTCAGCAACAGTGGTGTCGCCGTTCATCATGGTTACAAGGTCAGCTGCATAGGCAGAGAGTGTATCAATTGAAGCACCATAAATGTTGGCGTTCGCTGAGATAATTTCACCCGTCAGTGGGTCAGCTGCGGAAGGACCGTAGCCAAGTGGACCACCCATTGGAGTGTCTACCCAGTGTGCGAAGCTGTAACGAACGTCGCCATGCTTCTGCCACTCAAAGCGTGGAGTGATGTCATACTGATCTGGACGACAGTTTTCCATGTCGTTCTCAGGATGGTCACAACCGCTCGCGTACTCAAGAACAGCACATGCGCGCTTCAAGTTACCCTGAGCAATCGTACCAATACCGTACTTCGCTAAAACGCCTTCAAGCTTATGCGTTGTGGCATAATTTGTTGCGTTTTCAAGGTTACAAGTGTTCTGCAGAATCTCGAAAATCGGCTCGAGGTCTGTTTCCCAGTTAACCGGTGTACCGTTGAGACTCTGACGAGAAGCAACTGTCTTACGGAAAAGCTTATCCCAGTCTTCAGCCATCAAGTTGGTGGCATCAGTAATAACCTGGTCGGTTGGGATGTCTGGGTTTGTGTAATAAGTGATTTTACCCGCGTTACGCTCTTTCATTGGAATCAACGAGCCGTCAGGACGGTAGTTTCTTTCCCAGAGGTTCCAACGGTTGATTAAGAAGATACGGTTGTGACGCGTGATTTGATACTCGTCGTCATAAGCTTGTCGCTCAGTACGGAAGTAACCAAAACGAGCAAACATTGGCTCTTGCTTACGGTCGCAGTTCGTCTCATCAACGATGCTGCATTCAATCAGCTCATCACCATCTTCTTGGTAAATCGGAAGATAATCGGGGTAGTGAAGTTTTTCGTAGTCACGCTTGCCTACGATACGCATGAAAGACATTTTCATTTTGCTTTCAGACGCGCCGCACTCCATGCCATTCATGTAGTAAGAGCAGTAACGTGGGTCTACTTGAGTCCAGTAGTGGCCCGTTACGTTGATGCTCGCTGCAAGAACTTCATTCGTGTCAGGGTGACGTTCTTCATTGATGTCTACACGGTGGTAATCATCAACTTCATTCTCTTGCTTGTAGTAAGCACCTTGTGACCAGTACGTAACCATACCTTCAAGTGAACTTGGGTCCATAAGAAGGTTAACAGACCAGTTCACACGCATGTGCTCACGCTCATACCATGGACGCGTCTTGGTATCTTCGATGATCTTGTTGCTTTGGTCACCCGTATTTGGGTTGTAGCTACGCATAATATCGAAGTGTGATTCGATGCGGAACTGAGCCACAGGGTTTCCAAGAAACTCTGTGTCGCCCTCTTCCATTTCCATGCCGTCTACGAGTTCGTGGCTGCGGTAAGCAGTCAACAGACGCTCGTCGATGCGCCACTTCACGCGGCTCATGTCACCTTCGTAACCTTCGAACACGCCATAATCATCATACTGAACTTCAGAAACGATTGGACGGTAGTACCATTCGCCTTCGAAGAGAGACTTACTAAGTTTATCTGGCTGGGTGAGGTCTACGTCACCGATGCCTGCAGAACATGCAGCCAAACCAGCAACTAAAGAGGCCATCAAAGCCAGGTTTCCAAGGAACCTACGCATGGTTCTTTCTCCTGAATTGTTTGTCTTGTGAAGATTCTTCATTTTTTTCATCCTCCTCACAGGTCAATGCCGTGTTCAAAAACGAGGTGCATACGACGCATGTACTGCAGCATCTGCTGAATCGTCGTATAGCGGCTGAATGCACGGCTACGAACGCGTCGTAGACGGTCATATTCCGCATCCTTGGCCCAAAAGTCATCTCGGTTCACAATGTTGTCTTGGTCCGCCATGTAAAGCACTCGTGCTGCTTCAGTGATGTCGAACTGAGTTTCAATTGCGCTCCAAGAATACGCTGGGTCTTCCAACGTAGCCACGTGCTCAGCACATTCTTCAACTTGCTGATAACCGATATCGAATGCACTTCCAGTGCTTCGTGCTCGGTAGACTTGTCCCGACTCTAAGAGTCGACAAGAAACAACCGCTGGGTCGTTCTCATCCATCGCACCAACATCGTCCATGGCACCCTCGAGAACAACACGGGTGTGTTTCGAGAAGTCCAGTGAGGTATCTAGAGGAGATGACAAGAACGCCATTCCGTAGAGAACACCCTGACGCTGCAGGTTGGTAAAGAGTGGCGGGATAACTGGTGAGTTAACAGCGGAAGCTCCGTTGTTCGCTACGAGGCCAGTTGAATCCACTGACTGATCGAGGTCGACCATTGCAGCAGGAATAAAGCCCGAGCCTTCAACAAACCGGCTTGCAAAACGCTTCTTGTCGCGAGTGACCATACTTGAAATCAAGTTAAGAACTTCAGGCTCATACAATCGCGCGAGGCTGATTGAGTAAGACCGACGGTCAACTGCTTGATCCATCCGTGGGAAGAATGCGCGTGGGTAAGTTAATGCCCAAATTGCATCTTGCTTATCAAAGTAAGTTCCAACGTATGTGAATTCCCAAGAAACAAAGTCATCACCAAAGTTAAGGAAGAGTGGCTGTGTGTTACCAACTTCAAGAACTTCACTGTTTGACTCAAGTACGATGCACTCTTCGCGGTCTGTACCGTAACCAATAGGATTGGTTGGGTCAGCCTGCTGAACTGAGCTGTAGCTTACGTACCAGCTTGGGTAATAAGACACATCGCTGTTGTCATCTGGATTAACACATCGGTAGTAACGTCCAGGCTCTGGCATCGCTACAACTTCTGAAATCATATTCAAACCACTACCAACGGCAGTTGCCATATCTTGCCCGAGGTCTGTATCGAAGAACGGACGGTCGAAGAGCTTATCTTCGTTTGCTCGGTACATGTACATGTACTGGTAAGTGTTCAAAACGCGGTAGAATGCGTTTTGTCCACGATACATCAAGCCGCCCATGTTCAGACGCAGACGGTGACGCAAGTAGTTGGTGAAGATGAAGTAGTTCTTGTAACGCACATAACGCGCTTCTTGAATCTCTCTGAAGTTCGCACCAAAGTCCCACACGTTACATGTCGGCAATCGGCCCGCATACTCATCAGAGCAGAAGAGGTAAGGTACTTCGTTTGCTGTTGCTGTTTCATACTCGGTCTGAGTCAAGCCAGGCTTGTTCCAGTCGAATACGAGGTCAGAACGGTCAAACATCGCAGCAACACTACCTGCGCCTTGAGCACTTGAGAGCTTGCGGTAGTCATTCTGAAAACGGAACTGACGAAGTTCTTCACCAGTTTTAGACGCTGAGTTGAACTGCTCAATGATTTGGCCGTAACCAAACTTAATTGCAGCTTCATCATACTTACCAAGTCCGTGGAAATCTCCGTTCACTCGACCATGGTAATCCATGATTGAACTGTACTTGTATTCTGGCTGCTTCTCAGCAATTTTTGTTTCCTCAGTAAGACCACTGTCTTCAAGGTCCCAGAACTTCTCATTGTAGTTCAGTGCATCGAATGACCCTTCGAAGTTGTGACGAAGACCAACGTTGTGACCAACTTCGTGCAGTGCAACTGCTTTGAAGATTTGCTCACGCATGAACTGGTACTTCTCTTCATGAGTCATCTCAGTCATTTCAGAGGCAAGACCAACGAGTGAATCGTCGAGTTCAGCCATCACGTCGAAGGTGTGCTTGCTCCAGAAGCTAAAGTTATCAAGCGCATTCTCATGGTTGTCTGTCATACGCGAACCGTGTGAAGGATTCAGTCTAGGATCTGCATAAGTGAAGTTTTCAACGCCATCACCAGGGAGCCATTCGCCTTCACTGGCAACCATGCGATCATAGTCAGAGATGAGGTATTCTTCTTCAAAAGAGGTACCCAATACTCGGCCAAGACGGTCATCATAATGCTGGCTGTTTTCCATTTCAGGCATCATCTGCTCTTTAGAGTCGCCCATGGAACGGAAACGGTCTTCAAGGCTCATGAGGTGCTCAACAGTTGCTTCGCGCTGTGCACGCTCTTGAGCTTCATCGATGTTACCGATGGTGTCTTCAGGAGCCAGGGGTGTATAATCTGGTGAGTTGTAGCCGTTTGGTACAGTTGCGCCGTTCAAGAGGTCTTGAAGGGTAATGTCACCGTTGATGTACTCAACGTACTCAACTGCGCGCTGTGCACTGCTATTGACTGTCCAACCCATCAAGTAAGCTGTCGAAACAACGTTGCGACCTGTTACTGGGTCAGCAAGCATTGGACCGTATCCAGACCATGAAGCACGGATGACGTTTGGAATCCAAGCAAGCATGTTCACACGTGGGTCACCTACCTGCTGCCAAGTAAATGCGTCCTCGAGGCCTCGTGTATGATATTCAGTCGCTGCACAGAAGTTAACAACAGTTTCCTCAGTCATCAGCGTGCCAGTCGTAACTTCGGCACCCGATGGAGTGAAGCGGTCAGACTCTCTTGGATAAACAGTTGCACGAACAGTTGCCAGAAGCTCTGGTCGGTCCATGAGGTAGCTCATGACTGCATCACGGGTACAGCTGTTTACGTGTAGCTGAAACATATCTGGAATGGTCGCATCATCAACGCTCTTACCTTGCAGTGAAGCAACGGTGCGCTTAAACACGCCGTTCCACTCAGCTGCAACTTCTTGAGCCGCGCCCATCATTTCTGCTGGGAAGTTGTGGTTCAAGTAGTAGTGGATAGGAGCAGGTGTACGCTCTGCGTATGGCATGAGATTGCCGTCTGCGAAGTATGAGTTTTCCCAAATGTCAAAACGGATGATTTTGTAATCAATTCCGCTTTCGGTGTGTCCGTACTGACGGTCATATGTAAGACGGTCAAGACGGAAGAAACCGAACTTTTCGAATACCGGAGCACGCAGCGCTTCGTTATTTTCTTCGTCGATGATTTCATTCCCTTCGGCGTCGTGGAGAGGCACGCTATCAGGGTAGAAAAGTGGGTTGTACTTGTCTTCACGAGTTTCATCTCTTTCCATGAATGCGTGACGCACCTTGGAAATACCAGAACCACAAGCCCATGGGCTAAGGCCCTTGTTGTAGCAGTCGTAAAGATCTGGCCACATATTGTGGTCTACAACAACATCCATGTAACCGTCAGCAGGCGTGATTCGCGCGCGCCAAGGGTTTGATGCTGCGTCTTCATCAACATAAGCCTGACCGCCTGCACCTGGAACGTTGTCCATCATCTCGACTCGCATGAGCCAAGGGTTGTCGGAGAATCCGATGCGGTTCCATAAGAGACGAACGTACTCACGCTCAAACCAAGGTCGCTCCATGTTCGGTGCAACAACGTTTCCGGGAGTCAACGTGTTTGGATCGTAAGTTCGCGTGATGTCGAAGTGTGCAAGGATAGGTATCGTAATCAGTGGTGAACCGAAATCACGGATATCACTGCCTTCGTATTCACCTTCTTCTGAGCCGTCCACCAACTGATAGTCGGTGTAACCAAGCATAGCGCCTTCTTCAACGCGAAATTGAACGCGCTGAATAACGAAAAGGTCACCAGAACCAATCGATGACCAAGCACCGCCAGTTTCAGGCGCGTCGACTACTGTACGACGGTAATACCATGTTTTACGTTCGCAATTACCGAGGTCGTCTTGAACGCACTCACCAGTTGCTTTGTCCATCTTGTAAAGAAGGTGGTCCTTCTTAACAAAACCAGGCTGCACATAATTGTACAGTTCTTTGTCATTCGCGCAGCCAGCAACGAGCCAAGAAGTGGCAAGTACTAAGGCTGTGAAGCGATAGGCAGTTTTAAACATAATCAATCCTCCACGACCGGTTTGGAAGAGCACCGGCAGAACTCAAAAATTTCGAATCAGTAAGAACCAGAAAGGCCAAAAGAGATACTTCCGTAACTATTGGCTGACTGGTTATCTCCAAAGCTGTTGTAAAAAAGCGGTAGAAAGAGGTCACCATTTTGCTTTTGAGCGGCATGGCTCGTAGCAATTGATGCACTCATACTTAGACTAAACGGCAGTTCCACCCATTCTTTGATGCCCTTAGACAATCCAAAAGAAAGCGACAAACCCGTGCTAAAGCGCTGGCGAAGGCCAACCCCGGTATCAGCTGCGCCATTGGTTGTTACACCACTTTCGCCGCCGTCAACCCACTGGGTATTGTCTGATGAGTCACGCTCGTCCAAAGCCATACTTGGTGTAGCTGTGGATGAGCCTGGGTTTGTGTACTGGTCAGCTTCAGACACAATTGAGTACTTGAAGCTGTTGCTAAACCCGAGTGAGTAACTCACGCTTAACAAGTCTGTGATTTTGTAGCTGAGGCCAAGCTTGTTGCCGAGGCTAAGGAAGGTTCGTCCACTTCCCTGCTCACACTGATAAACAGTGTTCATACCGTTGATAGCTGCCTGGATGGTGTCACCCTGAGCGGCTGCCGTGGTTTCGCCGACAATTTCCTGCGTACAGTGGCTGGCCACGTTGTTCCATGCAGATACGCCCGAAGTGTTCAAAGACTGACCAACGTTAGACGCATACATTGTGTGACTTAGGCTCATACCCAAGGAAACGCTGAAATCGCCAAAAGAGCGACTCAGACCTACTCGGCCGCTGAGGCCGCCGTAATTCTTATTCGCGTACCAGTTGGTAATTGCGGTTGGAGCGCTGTATCCAAGACCAGCAGAGACGTTGATTCCGCTCCACTCATCTTTGTAAACAACTGGCGCACTCAGCCCAAAGCTGGTGTTTCCAAATCGCACACGACGGTCATCGATAGCCTGTGGGTCAACCAGCGGGACTGAAAGCGATACGCTTGCAGAAGCACTCAGTGGGAGTACATCCATCACCTTGAAGCTATAGCGACCGCTTAAGCCCCAAGACTGTCCAGCATATTCAACTTGGTCTCGCAGGTACGGGTTAGCTTGGAAACTACCTGCACTCACTGAGTGACCAAGAGAAAGACTAACACCCCAAGGCTTCTTGGGCTTCTTGTCTTTTTCTTCTTCTTCAGCATCCACTGTTGCCGTTGCGTCTGCGGTAACGTCTGTGCTTGCAGCAGCTGTTACAGGAGCAACCTCAGCGGCGGGTGCCGCTTCAACAACAGGCTCAACTGTAGCAGGCGCTTCTTGCGTTGCTGCAACTTCTTCGGCTGGCTTTTCAGTGCCTTCGTCGCCTTCAGCCTTTTTCTTGGCTTTCTTGGCGTCTTCAGCTTTTTTCTTAGCTTCAGCCTTTTTTGCCGCTTCTGCTTTTTCGAGATCGGTCATCGCCTTATCAGCGTTGTCCTTCGTCTCTTCAACAGCTTCTTCTGCGGCTTCTTCGGTGTTGGATTCTTCGGTAGCAGACTCTTGTGCGTAAAGAGGTCCGCTTACTGAAAGGAAGAACGCTACCAGCGTCCAGTGGATGAGCTTCACGATGTGACTCCCCAAATGAGCGCCTTGTCTTACCCGTCGGTAATTCAAGGCATTAACAAAATTTACTAAAGCCCCACGATACCGAACTACGCAAAACGCAGCAGTCCAGCCGTTATCTCTAGTGCGATTTGTGAACGATTTACTCGCTGTTTTGAAATAATAGTGACCTGCTACGGGTTACTAAGATTTCATGGGTCTCCGATTGGGCAACCGCCGGATAACACTCGATTCAAAGCTTCGTCAACTGAATAATCTAAGTCTTCATGTGATCGAGATCACATAGACATCACACAATTGTATAGCCCTGACTTACTGTTATCTAACCGATTCCTTTACGGTTGTTTTACCCAACTCTCGCCGGCGCCTGAGCACCAGTAAAAGTCCTGCGAATACGGCCAAGTGATTCGATCCGTTCCATAGCGAGGCGGTTGGCCGCTTCGTAGGTTGGGATGCTTTCATCGGCCGCGAGCTGAAAAACACGCTTAAGGATGTCGTAAACACCCCGAGCCTGATTCAACGCACGTTCTTGATTATATCCTTCTAATTCGTTCGCAACGTTTATAAGTCCACCTGCATTTACGACAAAATCAGGGGTATATAAAATGTCTCTTTCCACGAGTCGTGCGCCATCTGCTGCTTCTTCTCGAAGCTGATTGTTGGCTGCACCGGCAACCACACTGCACTGAAGCTCTGGAATTGTCTTTTCATTGAGGCCGCCGCCCATGGCACAAGGAGCGAAAATATCGCAGGGCTGTGCATGGATTTCTTCAGGAGCGACTGCTTCAACACGGTAATCAGCGATTACCTTGCGAACAGCATCAACGTCTACGTCCGCTACAACCACTTTCGCACCGGCATCTACCAGGTGTCCTACTAGGTGATAACCAACGTGTCCGACGCCTTGAAGGGCAACTGTAAGGCCTTCAAAGCTGGAGGTTTCGAGTTTTTTCTCTACGGCAGCTCGCATCGCGCTAAAAACGCCCAAAGCGGTCACAGGAGAAGGGTCGCCAGAGCCACCCAAAGCGCGGGAAATACCCACAACCCAGTTGGTCTCCATACGCATCATTTCCATGTCAGCCATGGTGGTACCGGAATCTTCAGCAGTAATATAGCGGCCGTTTAGCCCTGCGATAAAACGCCCCATGGCACGCCAAAGCATCTCGCTCTTGTCGGACTTGGGATCACCGATGATAACGGCTTTGCCGCCGCCCAGGTTCAGTCCGGCAATACCTGCCTTGTACGTCATACCTCGAGACAGTCGCAGCACATCGATGAGCGCGTCTTTCTCAGAAGCATAAGGATACATACGACACCCACCGAGCGCTGGGCCCAGTGTGGTGTTGTGAATCCCGATGATGGCCCGAAGACCGGAGACTTTATCATTACAGAAAACAACTTGCTCGTGGTCGCGCTCGTTCAATTCTGCGAAAACTTCATAACCCATTTGCATTTCCATGCGGCGGCGAATAACGACTTTCGACCCCTGTCGTCAACCACCAGATACAACGCACTGCGGCAGAATCAGTGAACTTTTGGGTGATTTGGACCATCCGCGCGCCCTGAACAAAACTTGCTACAGCCCCTAAGTACATGGCACCACTGTAAAGTGGCGACCTAGCTCGTGTTTTGCAGTAGGGTTCCTCACTGGAGAACTTTATGATCCTCGTGCGGAAAGATTCACTCGGACTGATCGAAGAATTCGATTTGGACGAGTTCGAGGAAAAAGTTCGTAAAGGCCAAATCGGTCCGCACATGGAAATTTGCTTCCCTGTGGTCACCGGAGACCGGTTCGTCGTAGCCCGAGACCTCGAACTTTATCAAGGACTCTACCAAACCGATGTTTTGAACTTTAAACGGTATTTTCATCTGGGCCGTATACCGTGGCTCACCATCTCTTTGATTGCCCTGCTTTGCTGCGTCCACTACTGGTGGCCGGAACCACCAGGACGGTCCGCCGACCGTTTACTCCAGCGGGGAGCCAAAAGCTTGCCGCTCATGCTTGAGCTTGGACAATGGTGGCGCCTACTCACTGCCAACTTCATCCACGTTTCAGGCTGGCATCTTCTGGTTAACTGCCTTTTCCTATTCAATCTTGGCGGTCCAGCAGAGGCGATTTTTCGAAGGCTCGACTATATCTTTATCCTAGTCGCTACCGCGCTTGGTGGAACCCTTCTTTCAACCCTTGTGAATCCGGCCGTAAGTTGCGGGGCCAGTGGCATTGTATTTGGGGTCTGGGGCGCGTCCGCAACCTTTGGAGTTCGCTACCGAAACATGCTCCCCAAACGGTATAGACGATACTTTATTGGCAGTGTAATCCCCTATTCCGTCTTTGCCCTTTATATGGGTATCGCCATGCCCGGTATTGATAACTGGGGGCATCTAGGCGGCCTGCTCATAGGCAGCGGCTTGGCCTGTTTTCTACCGGCGCGAATGCTACGGCCCCAAGATCCATGGGCTACCTCTAAAATTCTCATTCTTGCGATTACCGCATTGGTCATTGCACTGGGAGCAAACTTCGCGGCAGGTACCGGCGACTTGGTCCGCAACCATTACTATCCTCGCAATGGACTAATCGTTGCGGTACCCCAAAATTGGCTTACGCTCGTCGAAGAACGGGAAATTAATACTGAAAACTATGCATATCATAATGAAGCAAGTGTGGTGATTGCATTTGAGACACGTGAGGTTAATCACCCCAGTAATCTCGAAGAGTTCACCAGAGAGTTTTTGGAGGTCGATTTTGCGCAACAACTGGAACTTCACAACACGCGTGGGCTGCGCGTTCAAGATCCAACCAATGCAGTCATCGCTGGATATCCCGCAAAAAAAATCGATGCGGATATTGTCACCCCTCGAACTGCATCGAATGCAAGCTACTATCTTATTACGCGAGGCAACTACCGATACATCATCAGCTTTAGTACGCCTATTTGGCTCAGAGATGCATATGAGGACCTTTTAGGAGCAATTATTGCAAACGTCGAAATTTCGGAACCGGCGAGGCTTTTAAACGCACGAGCAAAATTCGCAGAATCAAAAACCCCGATCACACAAGCAAAACTTGGCCTCGCCCTTTGCTACGCAGGCCTGTGCGCAGAGGGAAAAAGCTTACTCGCTGACAGCATTGAAAAGTGGCCCAATGCCGGACAACCTTTTGCGGCCTTGGCACAAATTTTATTTGAAAATCGTGAGCAATTGCCGCAAGCGTGCGGACTCATTCGGCATGCTTTGAAGCACCAAGCATGGGATGCGAATTTGATGATGCTGGCCGTCACGCTTCACGAGAAATGCGACGAAGAAGAAAGGGCTCACCGGCTTTTAAGAGCCGCGATTCAACGCTTCCCCGAAGACCGAGCCCTCAAGCTTCGAGCGAGAAAACTCAAACTTGAAGGCCTCGAGCAATTACTTGAGTCTATTAAGAAACCGAGCAAACCGCCTCATCAAGCTCCAAACTGATCGGGCAGTGATCTGACCCCAATGTATCCGAATGAATCTGCGCATCTTTTAGAAACGGCATGGCCGCTTCAGAGACCAGAGCATAATCAATACGCCACCCAACATTACGTTCTCGAACGCCTTTTCGATTGCTCCACCAAGTATAATGGCCTTCGGCATCGCCATTGATATGCCGAAAACTATCCACCCAGCCTGCCTCAACCCAGCGGTCGAGTTCTTCGCGTTCAATAGGACAGAAACCACTGGTCTTGTGGTTTTGTTTTGGGCGCGCCAGGTCAATTTCGCGGTGTGCTGTGTTGAAATCACCCATGACAACCACGGGGCGTCCTTTAAGCCGCTCAACCTCCAACACATCAAAGAGCTGCCGATAAAAATCGAGTTTGTAAGGGATTCGGCTGTTGTCGCGATTTTTTCCTGAACCGTTGGGGAAATAGACGTTGGCCAGCACCAAGGAGCCACATTCGGCTATTTGGACTCTGCCTTCACAATCAAAAATGTCTTCTCCGATACTTGTGCGCACTTTTTCAAAGTCACGCCGAGAATAAAAACCTACCCCACTGTAACCTTTTCGTTCGGCTGCACTGAAATGAGTCGACCAGCCCTCAGGCTCTCGTTGAGCCTCGGTCAGCTGCTCAGGTAAAGCTCGAACTTCCTGGAGCCCAACAATTTGAGCGTCCGTGGCTCCAAGCCAATCAGAAAAACCCTTTTTGTAACATGACCTTATGCCATTTACATTCCAAGACACGATTCGCATGGCTTCCAGCCCCTTCTAAGCATTAAGTCTACGACTGATTGGTCGTCTGCATGGCTTGGAATAAGTCGAGTGCTTACCATTGGCAAGCACTTGATTTTCCTAAAGGTCATTCAGATCGTATCCGTTCTAAAAGAGTGGACGAATCGAGGTTTTAGGCTGTTGACACAATCCAAACCTTCATTCATTTAGGCCAGTATCCGTAGACCCTTTCCGAGGGAGCAGCAAACGATTCGGATGGGGACTCAAAACTGACGAAAGAGTGAATTCATGGCCGGCAACATCCCGAAAAACCTACTCGTCCAACCGAAACAGGTTATCGCGAACCCAACAGCTTCTGAACTACGTGAAATGGTAGCGGCAATGCCGAACGCCAAGAAAACAGAGTTCGGTAATTACGCAGTTCAAGTGAAGGTAAAAGCTCGATCTAAAAAGTCGACTTATATCGTATCCGACACACCTGAGAAGCATACTGATCAGTGCATGACCCGTGTAAAAGCCGAAGAAATGGCACTGTTTCAAAATGAATACATCAAAGATCAGGTCATGTTGGTCATTGACGGTTTCATTGGTGGTGATCCTGCGACGCGTACATCTTGTCGACTCACTATCGAGAAGACCAATGCAAACATTGCGGCCATGCAACAGCAGCTCTACTTCAATCCAACGACTGAAGAGCTCGAAAACTTTGAGCCTGAACTTAACGTTATCTACACGCCAAACTTAAAGGCCGAAGGCTTCCCAGACGACAGACTCATCTCGGTAGACCTCGACAACAAAATCACTCGAGTATTCAACTCTGATTATTTCGGAGAATCGAAAAAGGGTGGCCTTCGCATGTGGAACAAGCTTGTCTATGACAAGGGCGGTCTTCCTCTCCACGCCGGTTGTAAAGTCATTCCAGTAGGCGACGACAAGCGCACAGCACTGATTATCGGTCTTTCTGGTACCGGTAAGACAACAACGACTTTTACCCAGCAAAACAGCAGCCAGCCTGTGCAGGACGACTTTGTCGCTCTGATGCCTGATGGAAGCGTTTTAGGAACCGAAAACGGCTGTTTCGCCAAAACTTTCGGCCTCAATGCTGATAACGAGCCAATGATTCACAATGCTGTTGTTCAGCCAGAAGCTTATCTGGAAAACGTGGCAGTTGGTGATGATGGCAAAGTTGACTTCACTGACAAGAGCTACACAGAAAATGGTCGGGCAACATTCCCCTTCCGTTTGATTCCAGAAGCAGCGGATCCAAAGACACTGCCTCCTGTAAGCTTTGTTTTGATTCTCAACCGCAACGAAAACATCATTCCAGCAGTAGCACGGCTTACTAAAGAGCAGGCCGCAGCATACTTCATGCTGGGTGAGACCAAAGGAACGTCGGCTGGCGGCGCAGAAGAGGCAGGCAAGGCACTTCGTGTACCAGGAACCAACCCCTTCTTCCCATTGCTCCACGGACAGCAGGGCAACCGCTTCCTCGAGCTCGCTGACAACCTTCCCTTTGCGGTTTATCTCATGAACACCGGCTGGGTCGGTGGTGTAGATGGAACAGAATTCTCCAAGAAGGTTAAAATTCGTCACTCATCGGCAGTCGTTCAAGGAATTGCTGACGAGGCGATCTCCTGGAAGAAGTGTGCAACTTTCGGCTACGAAGTTGCCACCAAGCTTACGGGTATGAACAACGGTGACCATAACCTCTTAAACCCTCAAGATTATTACGTAAGTACCGAGCGCAGTGGTGAGTATGAAACCATCGCCAGTGGACTTCGCGAAGACAGAAAAAGCCACCTGGCAAAGTTCCCTGGACTGAACCCGGTTCTGATCGAAGCGATTTCTTAATTCGTCACAAGACGAAGTAGGTGCTTGACACCCTCCGCGGATCTGCTAATTAGCGGCCCGCTGAGCGGGACTAACTCAGTGGTAGAGTGCAACCTTGCCAAGGTTGAAGTCGCGAGTTCGAATCTCGTGTCCCGCTCCACAATTCGAAAGAAAGCCGGTTGAATCTTATGATTCGGCCGGCTTTTTTTTTGTCCCAGTTTCATGCGATCTCCAGAAAATGCATTCCAGCCTCATCAGATGGTCAGAAGCTACCTTAAAAGGCTTTTCGCCTCTTAGAAAACACGCTATGAACACGCGCATGAAAAACCTATCTATCTTATCAGTCGCTGTCCTGTCCCTTTCCTTCGTTGCCTGCCAATCGGGCACGGATACTACTGCCGAGGCAAAACCTGCGGCGAAGAAGGAGGCCCAAGCCTTGACGCTCAAAACTACACCTACAAAAGCCCAAAAGCTCGCCGACACCCCTGCTGCCGGTAAAGCTAAGCCTAAGCCTGCACCGATGCCTGCACCAGATGATGTAGCAGCAGCCCCTGCAGACGCCATTAAGACTCCCAGCGGCCTTGCATCCAAAGTGATTGTAGACGGCTCTGGAACTGAAAACCCGAAGGCAGAAGACACCGTAGAAGTTCACTACACAGGCTGGACCACAGACGGTAAAATGTTCGATAGCTCAGTGAATCGCGGAACAACTGCAAAATTTCCACTCAATCGCGTCATCAAGGGCTGGACCGAAGGTCTTCAGCTCATGGTCATTGGTGAAAAGCGTCGCTTCTGGATCCCAGGCAACCTTGCATACGGTGATAAGCCGATGCGCCCAGGTGCTCCCTCAGGAACGCTTGTATTTGATGTAGAGCTTATCAGCATCAAAGCTGCACCTAAGCCTATCGCAGCCCCAACAGACGTTGCTGCGGTTCCTGCAGACGCCAAGAAGACTGCAACCGGAATTGGTTACAAAGTCCTCAACGCCGGAAAAGGTGATGTACACCCTAAGCAAACGGACCGAGTCGAAGTTCATTACACTGGCTGGACCACCGACGGTAAAATGTTCGATAGCTCAGTACTGCGCGGCAAGCCTGCTCAGTTCCCACTTTACGGCGTGATCAAAGGTTGGACCGAAGGTGTTCAACTCATGGTCCCTGGTGAAAAAACACGTTTCTGGATTCCTGCGGAACTTGCTTACGGCAACAAGCCTGGCCGCCCTGCTGGAATGCTCGTGTTTGATATCGAACTATTAAAAATTCTTTAAATCAAACGTCGTTTAAGAGCCGAATGGGGATATTCGGCTCTTAAATTCGACGGCTTGGGGGGACTCTGCTAGTCTAGGCACTTATGGGTGGGGTTGTTT
>JABJBS010000064.1 GCA_018668695.1 Deltaproteobacteria bacterium | reverse complement strand
GCAGGTTGCTCAGGCGGTTGAAAAACGGGCCGACGAGCACGGCTTTGATCAGGCCCTGGAGTTAGTAATTGAGACCGGTAGAGGTGTCGACCCGCAGCAGGCCAAACGATTTTTTCGTCAAGAACTAACTGCAGCCCTGGGCCGGAGTGGAAGGATTGTTGCGCGAAGGGGCGGTGCTCTTAAGCTTACCCTGACGGTGTCTCGGCGCAGAGATAAAATATGGGTCATGGGAGATTTGGTTGATACTCAGAACGGGAAAAAAATCCCTATTGTGGTTGTCGGTCATCGCGACTCAGTTTTAGCCGCCGCCCTGGGAGCGCGCCGTAATTATATTGGGCGACGGACTTGGCGAGCGACACAAGTGGGGAAAGTCGCGCCGGGGCTTTTAAACTTTTGTCTATTCCCTCTTGAGAACTCTCCACAGGGAAAAGGCTTTGCCGCAGTTCATGTTGATGGCGTTCGCCTCTACCAGATGTCTCCCGAGGGCGTATCGCCATTAGGTAAGGAGTTTTTGTTTAAAAAAGAGCATCGTTGGCCTCGTGTTCGCAAGGCTTGGCTGGCTCCGCGCGGCTTGGGTCAACTGGAAGTATCAACGAGCGCTGGATTCACTTGGTTACTTGATACCCGTACGGGGGAATGGAAGCGTCGCAAGCCTGGTCGAGCTCCGCTGCCACAGCTTGGTGCTTTAGGTGAGTCCTCTGTGATCACGGCGGTTTCGCAAAAGGGGAGTGCAACATTGAGTGGTCCCTTACGAGAAGTGACCGGCGAGGATTTGACGGGCGTACCAGTTGGAAACACCATTCGCGCCGCCGCCAAGCTGGGCGATGATGACCAGTGGATTTGGATTGATGGTAAGGGCAAACTGCGGCGTAAGTTAAACGGCAAAGTTGTTTCACTTACCAGTGAGCGGGTGGGTGACCAGCTTGTTGTCTTTGACCTCGATGACAGCGGCCAATATGAAGTAGTCACCACATCTGCCCGTGCCATGGGTGAACCGGACGAACTCGTGGTGCGAACGTTAAGCCGTGATGGAAAAACTTTAAAAGTATTGTACCAGCCGTCTTTCCAAGGAAGCATCACCGCACTCACGGTTGGCATCTCCGATTATCAAGAGTTACCAACCGCTTGGTTTGTGGAGCGTGATCTCGATGGAACCTCTTGGCTTTGGAAACTGGAGGCAGGATGATTTACTGTTCCAGATTTTTAGCTGTCTTCGTGATGCTTGGCGTGTTGTCGCAATCTGCGCAGGCCAGCAGGTTGCCCGAGCCAGGAGGCCGGGCCGACATAGCATTACCCGCTGCAATGGAAGATGCGTTTATTCGCGCTCATGTTTCGATTCCTTTGGTGGTGAGAAGCGTAGCCGGTGAAGGTTGGTTCTCGGAATCAATTGTATCTTGGAACTCGCCCGACGCGGGGCTTAGCTGGAACCTTGAAGTAAAAGGTGACGCTAAGAGTCTTGTTCGAGATTTAGAGCGCTGTTTAACGGTGCAAAATGCATCGCAGTTCTGGCCAGCGGCTCTTTTAGGTGCTGCTGATATTGAGATGCAGCTGACTTCTAAGCCCGGCATGGTGAATGTTCGCTTTACCAGGGCTTTCGGTCCGCTCATGCAGCTGCTCGAGGGCTGTATCAGTGGCTCAATTCGTGAGGCACCATTTATTGGACCGTTTGCGCCTATGGGGAGCGGTGGACTCGAGAGTAACTCTAAGTCCGCAGTGTCGAGACCGCTATTGAAAAAGATTGTGTTGGCAAGAGATGGTTATGTGGCCGACTTAAAAGTGAGTGGACAGGTGGTTGATGCAAGCCGCAGTGTCATGTTGGCCCCGTATCCCGATGTAATTATGCTCTTACAAAGTGAAGAGGCTAGGCAAAAAGACCCGCTTGGACTTTTTGGAAAAGGTCTCGATGCCTTGGACCATTTTTATACATATTTACGCACCGATGTTTTTCTCTCTGTGTACGGTGGTGGTCGTGGAGTGGCATTTCGCGCACTTTTACCACCAGGGTTGATGCAGGATAGACAACTTGACGACAACGAGGAGTCAGTAAGCCCGCCTCCGCTCCGGCTGCAAGCAAAGTTTGATCCGAGTCAGGTGGTTACGCTTGAGTGCAATCCTGAGGATGTTCTTAGCTATGGTTTTTGTGAACGGGTGGCCATGATTGTTCGCAGTAAGGAATTCTTGGCTCAAACCTATGCCCCTACGCAATCCATCAAGCCCGAGCTTAGGATGGTGCGATGGCGGTCACCATCAGCGGATCCAGGGCTTGCAATGCTTGACCTTTTATCTCGATTTCCAGAATTGAGTATGGGGCTTGACCGGGACCGCTGGGTTAGACCGCTGGTCCATTTAGACCAAGCCAAAAGAGTCGAGGCAGCCCTTGAACTCGAGCAACATTTAATGAGTGAGTATAGAGCGATTCCTTTGGTCACCGTCGACCTCGCACTTGATGTGAATAACGGCCTTAAAGGAGTACGTGTACGTGAGGACGGTGTTCCTTTGCTTTGGGATGCGTGGTGGGGGAGTCCTCGATGAGTATTCGCACCCGGATTGCAGCAGCTATTTTTATTAGTGTAGCGCTTGTGGCTTTGATTTTTGGATGGCTGAGGTACCAAGAGGCTTATGGTATGTTCAACGCCCAGTTAGATTCTCGTGCTGAAGCCATGGCAGACTCTTTTCAGGTGGAGTTAGAGCAAACACGCTCTGCCTTGGCCGACGCGTTAATGTCGAATCTAGTTACCAATGCAACGTTACCAGATGCTGTCACCGGAACGAATGCTGGCGCCCGTTACCGGTGGGCTTTGGAGAATCGCCGGGATCCCCGGATTGATATTCTCAAGGTGCAAGGTGAGGACGGCCGCATTGTATCTTCACGGCACTGGCCAACATCATTCGGAGTCCAAGGTGACCTTATCGCTGAGGGTGAGTCCTTGGTAATGGAGCCGGTTCAGGATGGGACACGGTTATCATTGCAAATGATTCGTAAAGTTCGAAGCCGAGATGGCAGAGCTTTTTATCTGGTGGTCGGGCGATTTCTCGGACCTCAAACCTTAAAGCGAACCCTTGAGCGCACAGACGCAGACGTTCTGGTTATTTGTGTGGCCCGCTATGGTACTTGCTGGGATGCAGTGAAAGACGATGCCTTGTTAAGCCGGTATGAGATGAGCCTGGGTAAACCTGTGGCATCTGAGGGAATTCATTTTGTTTCGAATGAGCTCTTTGAAGGTCAGCATCATAAGGCGGTCTTATGGGCCGGAGTAGACAAGGTCGCTTTTGAAACGTTGGCGCAAAAAGAACTCTTTCGTATTCTTTGGGGCGTATTTGGCGGTCTTATTTTAGCACTTGTGATGGGCTTTTTCCTGGGGCACCATATTGGCCGGCCACTGTCTCTTTTGTCAAAGGCAAGTTTAAGGCTCGCCGATGGTGAATTGGATGCGCGTGTTGAGACTCCGCCTCGAGCTGTGGCCGAGGTAGGCCAGCTGGTGGAGTCTTTCAACTTAATGGCTTCGGAGCTTGAGCAAAATCGAGAACGACTTTTACACGCTGAGCGAGTCGCGACTTGGCAGGAAATTGCCAAGGGTTTAGCGCATGAATTGAAAAATCCACTGACACCTATTTTAGGGGCGTTAAAAGTTGTTCGGCGTGCACGGGATAAGCAACATCCTGACTTTGATTTGATTCTTCAGGAACAAAGTTTCGCAGTAGAAGAAGAGGTCATGCGCTTAAAGAACATGGCTGATAGCTTTGCGCGATTTGCAAGGCTGCCTGACCCGCTGCCTGAGCCTATTTGTCTACTGGAGTTATTGGATACTGTTTTGTCGCTTTATGCTGGTGCAGACAAAATAGCAGTTGAAAAGAATTTCCCGGAAGAGGCGCCGATGGTGGCCGACGCAGAGCGGCTGCGAACCCTATTTACGAACCTTGTTAAAAATGCCAGTGATGCGATGGCCGGAGAGGGCACGGTTAGGGCCTTCGTTAAGGTCATGTTTGAGTCTGGCGTTTCGGGCTATGAGGTGAGGCTTGAAGATACGGGGCCAGGTATCGCACCTCAGGTGATGGATAAACTGTTTATGCCTTATGTGACCACCAAGGCTGACGGCGGAACTGGGCTCGGTCTTGCATTGGGATTGAGAATTGTCACTGAGATGGGTGGAAGAATAAGCGTCGATGCTGACTATGAGAGCGGAGCAGCCTTTGTGATTTGGTTGCCAGCGGCTTCTCATGGCGCTTAGATGATTTCAGTTACCGATAGCGTGCTCTATGCCTGCGAGTAGAGGCTCTTCTTTCCAGGGCTTCACTATCCAGGCAGTTGCACCTTGGTCCCGTGCTTGTTTGATGAGGTTGTCAGCACATTCCGTCGTGAGAATAAAAACAGGAACTTCAGCATGACTGTTGTTTTCACGGATGGCACGCATGGTTTCGAGGCCATTCATGGTCGGCATATTATAATCGATGATACAGAGACTGATTTTGTCGTTGTCTCGTGCCAAGTCAGCGGCGACGTCACCGTCTTCGGCAACCAAAACACCAAACCCATTACGTTCCAGCATCGCGCGCAGGTCTGACCGGACGATAGCTGAGTCATCACAAACAAGTATAGTGTTGTTATTCATTGAGTTACCCTCCGAGATATATCCATCAAAGCTCAAAAATATCTCTTTTCAGCTTTTCCCCTGAATACAAACTATAGTCCGACACGCGAGGCTAATGAAAGTGAGAGTGCAGTCCTTTTTTATGAAGTAGGGAATTTATCATGAGTGAATTCTATGTCCCTGAAAAATATAGATTATTTTTCGCTTAAGTACTGAGTTTTTGGATTTTTTCATGGTGTTTGGATTCTTTAGGTAATTGTTGCACTCAGATAGAGGGGGGAGCGGCGTTGATTCCCGGCGCGCTTGGTCATACGAAAAGACCTAGAATTTGGTTTTGACTAGGAGACTCTTGAAGTGACGCTGTTTGTAACATGTGCAGCTCTTTTTCTAGGAGCGGCTGTATCCGAGCCGATGCCGGTAAACGCGGACTGGGATAGCGTTCCGGAAACGATTCAAGGTGATAGCCGAGGGATCCTTCGGGTTTTGGCAAAGAAGCTTGGCAAGACGCCCATCGAGATTTCAGGCGTACGAATAACCGGAAATAGCCTTCTGACCCTCGCCCAAACGCCCCTTGAAGAGTCTTTGGTGCAGAACCTACGGCTGATGGTGAGAAGACCTCTTAAGCTCGACGGACTCCTGTATTTTGTGGACGATGTGTTACGCCTACCCGAATCGAGAAGAGCTCGCGAAATCGTTTTGAGTTCGTCCAGAGCTCGTCGCTTGGGAGTTTTGTTGCATCCCGAGGAAGTATTTGAAGATAAGGTCAGGGTGTATCCCAATGAGGAGCTGGAGGTCCATATAGATAGGCCTAAAGTGCCTCGGTCCTATCGACCTGCTAAAGACGGTCAGATTTTAGGGCCGGAGTGGACTGCAAGGTTTCCCAACCCGCGCGGAGAGCAGGCTAAATTTGTAAAGCTTGGCCAAGCGGTACCGGGTAACGATTTCCACCTTCGTGTAGCGGCCCTCTTGAAACAGTTCCGCGCTCAAGGAGCCGAAGTTTTTGTGGACTCGACGGTTCGGGCGCAAGAGCGTGGCTATTTAATCTGGGGTTCTTATCTTCTAAGCCAAGTTGAGTCTGAAAAGGAATCAAATGAAACCCTCTTGGAGTTAGAGTCGGCGAGGAAAGAATGGGAACTGGCGGTGCCGATTGAGTGGAAGCACCCGAAAGGTTGGGAAGCAGGGGCGGAGGCGGCCCGAGTTATGGCCGAGGCTTACGGAGTGACTTATGCTACTCGGCAAGGCGCCGAAGCGAGTAATCATTATGATGGTTTAGCGGTCGATATCACCGTGGTTGGTTTACCTGCTGCTCTTACACTCAACGCACCCGATGGTGAAAAACGAGTATTCGATCTCAGTCACCCGGACCATCCCCGCGACTTAAGTTTAAGTCCGACTGTCATCGCCTGGATCGAGGAAAAGTATCGGGTGTTTAAACTCAAGTTGGATTATCCCCATTGGGACGACTACCGCGCCATCGAATCCGAAGAGGATGAGAGCGAAAAAGACAAAGCTCCCTAGACCCCTTAGCTCTGGAGTCTGTGCCTGCATTCGATTAATATAAAATGATGGAAGAGCGGGTTGAATCTGAGTTACTGGCGGCCATCGATCTTGGTTCGAACAGTTTCCATATGGTTATAGCCAAGGTGATAGCCGGTGAACTGCACATCATCGACCGGCTCAAGGAATCGGTGCGACTTGCATCTGGTCTAAGACCCGAAGGTGGGCTTGATACCGAAGCGAAAGAACGCGCGTTGGGTTGTTTAAAGCGCTTTGGGCAAAGGCTTAAGCAGTTTGATGCCAGTAATGTTCGTGCGGTTGGTACCAATACTCTTCGTGCAGCCCAAAAGAAACGGCGCTTTCTCGAGCAGGCCCAAAAGGCGCTCGGTTTCCCAATCGATATTATTGACGGACATGAGGAAGCGCGACTTATTTATGTGGGTGTGAGCCAATCCCTTGCATACAAAAATGGGCGCCGTCTTGTCGTGGATATTGGTGGGGGAAGCACGGAGTGCATTGTGGGGAAGGGCTACGAACCCATCTTAGTCAATAGTCTCTATATGGGCTGCGTGAGTTTTACGAATCAATATTTCCCAAATGGCGTCATCACCGAGAAAAAGTTAACCAAGGCTACCATTGCTGCGGAGCAAGAACTCCATCCTATTTCGCGAAGTTATCGCAAATTGGGTTGGCAAGAAGCGGTTGGTGCCTCGGGTACGGTCAAAGCTGTTGAGGCAATACTGAAGGAAACAGGTTGGAGCCCCGAGGGAATTACGAACGAGGGTTTAGATTTACTTTGGGACTACATGGTTGAGGCCGGACATATCGATAACTTGGATTTACCGGGTTTACAGGACGACCGTGCTCAGGTTCTACCTGGCGGAGTCGCTATCTTGAAAGGCGTTTTTGAACTCTTGAAAGTTGAAACGATGCATTCTTCATCAGGCGCTTTACGTGAAGGGATTTTACACGAGCTACTGGGCCGAATTCGGCACGATGATTTACGCGAAGTGAGTGTGCAGAGAATTTGTGAAAGGTACCATGTAGATATGGACCATGCCGCAAGTGTAGAGGACACCGCCTTGGCCCTGGTGAGACAGACCCCGGATGAGTGGGAACTGGTTGGAACCAATTGGGAATTGATTTTAGGCTGGGCTGCACGTCTTCATGAGATAGGCTTGGCGCTTTCGTACAGTGGCTACCATAAGCACAGCGCTTATCTCATCATGAACTCATATATCGCGGGATTCTCAAGGCAGGAGTTGGGTGCACTGGCGTTGGTTGTGGCCTCGCATCGAAGAAAAATACGAAAAGCGCCTTTTTATGAGATTTTAAATTACGAATACGAAACCATGTGCCGAATGGTTACGGTTTTTCGCTTAGCAGTTTTGTTAAACCGTGGTCGAAGTCGGCACCAGGTGCCTAAAGTGAGGCTCGATGTTGATGGTCAAGTGTGGACTTTGAAGTTTAAGAAGAATTGGCTTGAAGAGCACCCGCTCACCTATGCAGATCTCGAGGCCGAGAAGATTTACTTAGAGTCTATTGATTTTGAATTGAATTGGTAGGTCGGTGATTTTTCCGAATGCGTTGATAATGCTCAGCTGGTGTTGAATCTGGATGGTTTCGAAGGTCTTCGAGAGCATCATACGCGGATAAATTGATGTTAAGCTTATCTGGCCAGTGATGTTGTAAATCTTGCGAGACCTATCGGCGCTGATTCGAATTTTGAGCAGAAGCAAGAGCCGGATGTTCGCCGGTGCATTTCCAGTCAACTGGGTACCAGCGGTTGAGATGTTTTGGCATGATGGTCGTGAGAGGCACAGGTGAGTTTATCGCGATGAACTGATAGGCTGCGAATGCCACGATAGCCCAAATGGTTACACGATTTGTGGTGTTGATGGCGCTTTGAACCGAACCTGAATTCTTACACTGGTCTCCAGCGGGTTCTAGAAACCAACTGATGATACATGAGAGCGCACCGACTGCGCCCAAGGGCAATGAGAGTTCATCGATGGAAATACCCATGCCAACCAGAACTTTTTCGGGTGTGAGAGTCGCCATAGCCGCAGCAACGAAGAATACTCATCAGATCGTTCTCTAAAATACCTGCTCAGGTGGCACCGGCGGTGTACGGTCGGTTGGCGCTATCTGGTGGGATTCTCAAGTTTTCTTATGGGTGTCCAAGTGGTCGTTATTAGGGAGCGTATCGACGTTTTCACTGGCATGCCTTTCGTTTCTTCGAGATTTTCAGGGACTATACCCGAAGCTTACCATGATGAGGATAGTTCTCATTGTTAATATGTGATTTTTTCCAAACTCAATAGACACAAATTCTTATGGAACTTTAGGTCATCGGGTGGGCAGATTTTACTTAAAATTAGCTAAAATCAGGTCCAATTGATGATCATGGCTTGGGCGAACATGGTCCACTGGGTCTCGTTTTAAAGCGCCAAGCCGGGGCTGGCGGATTCGTACTGGAACTTGCGAATCCGCCTAACCACAACTACGTTCAGTTCGAACTCAACTCTTGATTTATGGTGGCCTATTGGCTCTTCATCTTCCGCTGCTTTTCTTTGAGAAGACCAGCTGGTACGAGTGTTACTGTTGGTATCATTTCCCCAATAGCCGAGGCTCCAATGAATTCTAGACGACTATTTTTTGGTATATTCCTAATCCTAAATATTGGATTGGGTTCTTGCAGTGATGATGGGGAAACCGACAATTTCCCTATATGCCCAGCCCACTCAGTAGGCGAGGGGCCAGTGTGTGTATGCGATGCGGGATACTTCGGGACGATTAATTGGAGTGAGCAGAATGAGACTTATTCTGGTGAATGCATCACGGCACTCGAAATGGCTCTTCGTACTGGGGATGTTCGATACCTAGAAGAGGTTGGGACCGCACTGGCCAGTGCCATTGATTCCTTGGATGCGTCGAGAGCTGCTTCGCAGTCAATTTTAAGAACGATTTATGAAAGTGAACCTATTGATTATGTACCTACGGAATGGAGTCAATTTGTTCTGACGGGCAATCTGACCAACAACTTTAGCTTAGTTTCTGGGTCGCTTCAGGGTCGGCCACTTGCTCTTGCGGGTTCCAATGAAATGACCAGGTACGCTGCTTATGGCTCGAACCCCTTTCAGGTGGCACTCAGTGATAGCCCTTCTTATTCGGGTGCATTAAAGCGTCTGCTTCTTTGGCTCTCAGGTGGTGAGGGTGGAGCGATGGCACCAACACAAACCACTCTCGCTTTAGTCAAGTTGGGCGGGGAAGAAGCCTCGGTGCTTAGCTGGTTAGACGCACAACCGGAGTCGATGAATTGGACAGTTCTTAGCTGTGACGCTGCTGAAGAGCTAAGTGCCTGTTCTGAAACTGCCGATGTTGTGATTATCGGTGATGCCTTTCCCAGCGATGAGATCGACACGGTGAGTCGCTTTGTCGAGTTGGCAACAGCCGAAGGCAAGTCGTTTCTTTACAGCCATACAGCGGCTTGGGAGGATACGCCCGCGGGTAGAACGATACTTTCCCATTTTGACATGAGGTTTGGTGAGTACGGCGGGAATTACTTTGTAGAGGACCTGGCTGCGTGGAGCAATGTCGAGAATATGCTTGAGGATGGAGGACTATCGGGAGATATCGAGCGAGTTCTTACCCATCTGGCCCTAAGTGATTACAGCTTTGACTGGAGCGGCTGCACTGAATGGGTTGGCCAGACCTCATGCGGTGAGGTTTCCGGCTTAAGGCGTGAGTTTTTAAACGGTGCACAAATGGTCAAGGCTTACTTTAACGGCATAGACGAGGTGGGCGAACTTGTGTTCGACGAAAATGCTGAGCGGTTTTGGAAACTGATAGCGTTGATAGGGGATTGGTTCCGTCTGAGTATTGAGTACCCAATGGATAAAAACCAGACTGAAGACTCAGTGTTTTTAGCAGCTTACTTTGCTGATCATTCAGTGCTCTACAACAGAAGCGTCAATGTGGCGCAGTCTGATTTGGGAACATTCTCTAAAGTGTTGAGTACGCAGGACGTTGAGGTTGGTACCTACACAGTGAGTGTTCCTGTTTCACGTGATGGTGGATTTACGGCCATTGGGCTTTATGCTTTGCCAGGTGTAACTTTTAACATCGAGCGGATGGATACAAATTCGCTTCATGCAGCGGTAAAAATCAATACACAGCGAACGGGGTCGACTCGAGAATTTGATGCAAATAATTACACTCGCCCTAAGTTCCTGCAAAGTGCGGCTTTTGACTTGGTTAAGGGAGAGGCTCTAACCCTCACCTCGCCTTATGGTGGAACTTTGCAAGTGGTCACGCCTATTACCCAGGAGGATTTATCCATCGAGCTAAAGGTGACGCAGGTGACGAAGCATGCAGTACTTGAGAGTTCCTCTGAGTATGCTGCTTATTATGAGAATCTAAGTTCTAGTGTGCTGGATTTTACTGAAATCAAAACTCCTTATATCCAGATTCATTCTCGAACGGATATGATGCTCGAAGCAATCAATCAGGAACCTTACAGCGGTAACCTCGAACTCTTCTTCAATCATCTAGAGCATTATATGATTCAAGACACTTATAATCTTGCCGGTTTTGTTGGCGATATTCTTGAACACAATGATGCCATCACCTCTTTTTGCGCTGACTACAGTTGGGATTGTACCTCTGTGGATATTCATGCAAGTCCCGCAATTCAGCATATTAATATTGATACTTATGCCCATTGTGGTGGCGGATGTTCGGGCAACCCCTACGACCAGAGCTGGGTACTTGGGCCGCTCGGTTGGGGAGAAACCCACGAGATTGGTCACAACCTTCAGCGCTCACGAATAAATATTTATGGTGGTCGAACGAGTGAAGTTTCCAATCAAATCTTCCCATTGCATAAAGGTTTTCAGTACAAGCTTGATACAGGCACGGCATCACCAACCAACGACGTAGGCTACCGGCAAACCTTTGATTGGATCCAAGAGGCGCAGCTCACCGAGGACCCAACCCAATATGTCTATGACCGATTGTGGGATGGCGACGGCGTCTATGACCAAAACAGCGAGCGTATGGCGTTTTTCATGGAGGTGATTCATTGCAATGAGGATGTGATGTCGCCGCGAGGAGGCAATGGTTGGGACGTGTTTACTGCAATGTATCTTTTAGAGCGTCTATTTACACATGCTGTGAATACCGACTCGTGGCCGGCTTATAAATCATCTCTGGGTTTCTCGACCTACAGCACAGCTCCTCAAAGCATCGATAGTAACGATTTCATGTTGGTAGCGCTTTCATTTGTGACCCAGAAAGATCAGCGACGATTTTTTGATATGTGGGGTATTACCTACACGTCCAAGGCCAGCTCACAAGTGGCAAGCTTTGGTTTTCCAGAGGCGGAAATGATTTTTTACGCCAACGACAACTCGAGCAATATGCCTCACCCTGAACCTGTTCCGATGGATGGAAGCAGCGCTTGGCCGTTGTAACTTTCCCCGCTGGTTTTTCGTTTATCCACCTCATTTCGTCTGGAGACCTCTAAGTCTCTTTGGTATTCTTCTCGCTCCTCCAGCCGCGACAGTTCTGAAGGAACCATCAACACGGGTTCGTCGCCGAGTACACCGACCACATTGGATGAGCCCATAGAGAGGGGTGAACAGGAGTCTATCGTGACTTACCCGCTCGGTTGGTCCGGTCGGTTTCATACAGATACTCACCAAGATGGGACTTATACCATTCGATGGCTAGTTAGGCTCCTCGATTACGATATGGCCAATGGTGAGATTGTTTCCCAGATGTCTCAGGCGTCTTATCGACTCGACCGCTAACTCTGATGCCAAGGTGCCCAGCCTAGTTTATAGGCGACAAAGAGTCCTACAATTGCCAACGAGTATGCGCCGAAAAGGAGAATTGCATACCTACGGTTTCGTCCTCGGTGAGCAGGGTCCTCGTTATAGGGTGATGCGTCCACCAGGAATTTGTAAGATAGCGTCGAGACCGCAAGCCCTACCATAACGTCTAAAATAAAATGCTGTTTCACAAGCATGGTGGATAAACTGATGGCGACGGCCAAGGCGATACATAGACCACCGATGAACCGGT
>JABJBS010000063.1 GCA_018668695.1 Deltaproteobacteria bacterium | reverse complement strand
GTAAATCTTTCGGGGCACCTTCTATCTTAAGAAGGGCTAAATCAAGTTCCGCCGCGGGGCTAAAGCCAACAACTGTAGCCTTATACCGGTTCACTAAATCTTTTTGATTGTCGCCCGTCAACTTCGGCGGCTTGAGGTACACATAAAGTCGCTTTAAAGGCTTGCCCTCGGCACCAATCACGACGTGCGCATTGGTAACCACGTACCCATCTGAATGAATAATCGATCCAGTGCCACCGGATCCTTTAGCTCCACCATCGCTGCCCAGGATAAGAACCACGGCAGGGCTCGACTTTTTGTACACATCCTTCGGGCTCATGGCTGAGGCCTGAATTGGCGTGAGCATAATTAAGGCTAAGGCAAGAGTTACGATTCGCATTTTGACCTCCGCAAAAAAAAACCTCCCGTCACGAATGGTCGTCGACGGGAGGCCTCTAATCAATCAAAGTAACACCAAGCAGTTACTGCTTAGCTTCTTCGCGCTCAAGATCCATGTGGGCACGTTCAGCATTCTTCTTCACGTACTCTTTAACTTTACCGTTTAACTCATTCATCTTCTCGAGATTATCAGTGAACGAGTCAAGGTCTAATCGAGCAAGCGCGAAAACAGTACCGTCGCCAGGGTGAAACCAGTGGTCCACAACCTGAACACCAGACAAAGTCTGAGCGCTAAACGTCTTAATCACGCTCTCTACATGCTGCTCTTCGCTAACTGCGTCTCCTGCCATGGTCGATGCCATGTAATCCTTCATCAAGGATGCGCTGTATGTTTCAAAGACTTTCGCAAGGTCTGCGCGGGCTCGGTTATCTGCAGTGGTTCGTGCCAGTGCGTGGTTCTTAATACCCGTCACTGAACCGACGCCGTAGAAAACACGTCCAGCATCACCGCCGTAAGCGCCACTGCCTTTTAGAACCCATTCTGGATACTCGATGCCCTGAAAACTAGCAGGCGCATCACCAGCGGTTTTAGTACTACCGCAAGCAGATAAGCCTAATGCTAGACAACCAACCATAAGACCTTTAATCAACGTATTCATAGACTCTTCTCCAATTTATAAATAGGCCGAGATGGCCGCCTGCTGTGAATGCCATTGCGATTCCCAACAATTATCAATGGCATTTGCGGGAGAGTAATTCGGCCACGTGCCAACTGTCAAGCTAAGTCGCCCAACCTTACTCTGCCGTTGATGGCAATCGTAGTTTACGAAGCCTTCAACCATCGCCTTTAAGACGCAAGACAACCAAGATATCTTCAAAAATAAATGAAACTATTACGAAAAATCGAGTGGCGCGGCTAAAGATCAGCAAGGTCGGCTATTTCAAAAATTAGGCCACGTAAATCTGGCCAAAAAAAAGGAGCCCGACGGCTCCTTTTTAATAAATCAAATTGTAGACACGGTTGCTTACTCAGCAGCCGCCTCTGCAGCAGGAGCTGCTTTCTTGACCACAGGTCCGCCTTCTACGAGCTCAATGCGAGCCATAGCAGCGTTATCGCCAATTCTGTTCTCAAGCTTGAGGATACGCAAGTACCCGCCTGGACGGTCCTGATATCGTTCACCGATATCGTTGAACAGCTTCTTGAGCGTTTCAGCATCCTGAATCTGAGCACCGGCCAACCGACGTGCGTGCAAATCGCCGCGCTTCGCCAATGTGATGAGTTTTTCAGCTATCGGACGAAGCGCTTTTGCTTTGCCCAGAGTAGTTTCGATTCTCTCATGACGAAATAGTTCGGTTGAGAGGTTTCTAAACATCGCCCGACGGTGTGTACCCGTACGGCCCAGTTTTTTTCCACCTTTATTATGATGCATCTCTAATCTCCACTAGGGTCCAGCCTTAGCCGACCTTCTTAACGATTCAGCTCTCTTGGTGGCCAGCTCTCAAGCTTCATGCCCAAAGACAAGCCCATCTCAGCAAGTAGCTCTTTGATTTCTTTCAAAGACTTGCGACCAAAGTTCTTGGTCTTGAGCATTTCGGCCTCGGTCTTCTGAACCAGGTCACCAATGTACTTAATGTTTGCAGCCTGCAAGCAATTCTCTGCACGTACACTCAAATCGAGTTCGTCAACAGAACGCAACAGGTTCTCATTGAATTGCTCTTCCGCAGGTTTCTCTTGCGGGAGGTCCAATTCTTCTTCTTCTTCGAAGTTGATGAATACGTTCAGTTGCTCTTTCAGAATCTTAGCAGAAAGTGCAACCGCGTCTTCAGGAGTAAGAGACTTGTCAGTCCATACTTCTAAAACCAACTTGTCATAATCAGTTACCTGACCAACACGTGAGTTTGTGACGTTGAAACGTACCTTACGGATTGGCGAGAAAAGTGAATCCACAGGGATCCAACCAACTGCCATACCAGACTGCTTGTTCTTTTCAGCAGGAACATATCCACGGCCACGGCGAACCATGACTTCCATTGCCAGGCGTCCGCCTTTAGCAATGGTGCATATCTTCTGCGCAGGATTTAGAATCTTCACAGAACCATCGGTAATCAAGTCACCAGCAGTTACTACGCGGTCATCTTCTTCAGCGCTTACGTCGATTTGAAGTACACGTGGCTCGGCAGCCAATGTATCAAGTAAAACATCCTTTAGATTAAGGATGATGTCAGCGACGTCTTCCGTGATATCAGGAATAGACGTGAACTCGTGTAGTGCGCCATCAATGCGCACAGCACAAACACTTGTTCCTTGTAATGAACTTAGAAGAACGCGGCGTAGCGCGTTGCCCAAAGTAATACCAAAACCACGTTCAAGTGGTTCTGCGTAGAACTTGCCATAGTTGTCCATGGCATGGTCTCGGTCGACTACAAGGTTCTTCGGTCGAATTAGGTCTCGCCAGTTGCGATTCATTCAGTGCTCTCCCCAGGGTTAGCTTCGAAACAATTAGGTTTGAAGATCTTTCACAAAAGCCTTGGTCAATTAAACGCGACGGCGTTTACTTGGACGACAGCCATTGTGAGGAATTGGCGTAATGTCACGGATTGATGTGATTTTAAAACCACAACCCTGAAGTGCACGAATCGCTGCTTCGCGACCAGCACCTGGGCCTTTAACCATAACTCCGACTGACTTCATGCCGTGGTCCTGAGCTTTTTGCCCTGCAACCTGAGCTGCAACCTGAGCTGCAAATGGAGTCGACTTACGTGATCCACGGAAACCCTGTGAACCAGCGCTACTCCAAGACACTGCATTGCCCTGTGCGTCGGTGATAGTAATCAAGGTATTGTTGAATGTTGCCTGAATGAACACGAGGCCATTCGGGATATTCTTTTTAACCTTCTTAGACTTAACTGATGCCATTTTTTATCTCCGACCCAAGCGACGAGGTCCCTTGCGGGTACGAGCATTAGTAGAGGTACGTTGGCCACGAACCGGAAGTCCACGACGATGTCGTAGTCCACGGTAACAACCAAGTTCCATCAAACGATTGATGTTCATCGATGTTTCACGACGTAAATCACCTTCGACGAGGTATTCACGTTCGATAATCTCACGAAGACTCGCAACCTGACCTTCAGTAAGCTTGTCAGTTCGAGTTTCTGGATCGATGTTAGCCTTGCCTACAATTACTTTAGACAATGTTGGCCCAATTCCGAAAATATAGGTGAGGGCGACCTCGACCCGCTTCTTGCGCGGTAAGTCTACACCACTGATACGTGCCATACTTATGACCTCTGGTCTCTTTCCCCGTGGGGAAATAACGCTAAATCCAGTCGAAAGCCTGACACCACTTGCCTGACCCCTAACCGGGTTTCAATTCACTCTATCGCTATGAAAACTTCTTCTATCTAAAAGAAGTTTTATTTATACGATGTCGAAAACCGGAACTCCCTGATTTTATGACTAAAATCTTCGTCCCTTTATCTTAGAGGCGGCCTTATACAACAGCATTTTTGTGTTACGCAAGCCAAAACGGGAGCAAATTAACGGTTTAAAAACCCTAAACTTGCTGGCGATCTCAATTCTCTCTCTAGCAAAGCACCAAGTCTTAAAAAAAGACCTAGTTTTCCTCTAAAGCAGCACTGATTCTGCCTTCCACCTCTTGAAACGAACCGACGCCATCAACTTCATGCAAAATTCCCTTTGCACGATAATAGTTAATAAGCGGCGAGGTTTTCTCGTCGTATTCTTTTAGTCGCTCTACCACGACCTCTTTTTTATCGTCATCTCGATGCACAAGAGCTTTACCTGAGATGTCACAGACGCCCTCTACCATTGGGGGCTTAAATGACACATGGTATACCGCTCCGCTCTCTTTACAGACCCTACGGCCTGTTGCGCGCTCTACCAGAATCTCGTCTGGCACATTGATATAGAGCACGGCACTCAAGGGCGCCTGGCGCTTCTCAAGCATAGCGGCCAAGCCGTCAGCCTGTGGTTCGGTTCTTGGGAAACCGTCCAGCAGAAATCCCTTGGTACAATCGGGATTCTCGAGCCGTTCCTCGACCATAGCCAGAACCAACTCATCGGGGACCAGAAGCCCCTTCGACGTATACTCTTTAAAACGTGTTCCTAGTTCTGTTCCGCCTGATATCGCCGCGCGAATCAGGTCCCCGGTCGAAATCGCAGGGATTGAATAACGGTCAGTAATAGCCTTTGCCTGGCTACCCTTGCCAGACCCTGGCTTGCCTAGAAATATCATTCTCATGAGTTCAGTCCTTTGATTATCGCCGTCCACGGATCCGAGGGCCTGTGCCACCAGAAAACCCATCATAGTGTCGCGTGATGAGATGGGATTCGATTTGCTTAACCGTATCCAAAGCAACACCAACGACAATTAGTAGGCCAGTTCCACCAAAGAAGAATGGAACGTCGTAGCGCGTAATAAGAATCGTCGGTAAAACGCAAACGGCTGAAAGGTACAACGCTCCGCCCATGGTAATCCGGGACAATACGCGGTCGATGTACTCAGCAGTCTTCTTTCCTGGCCGAATTCCTGGAATGTAGCCGCCATACTTCTTCAAGTTGTCAGCCACATCTACAGGATTAAACGTAACCGCTGTGTAGAAGTAGCAAAAGAAGATAATCAAGACGACATAGGTGCAGTTATAGAGCCAGCCGTCGAAGGCGAAGAAGTCTTGAACTCTTTGGAAGAAGTCACCAGGCGCTACGTTTGCGAACGTAGCCGGCAACATCAGAATCGAAGATGCAAAAATCGGAGGAATAACACCTGAAGTATTAATCTTCAGCGGTAAGTGAGTTGACTGACCACTGTAATGCTTCCCAACGGACCGCTTGGCGTACTGAACCGGGATTCTACGCTGCGCTTGCTCGCAGAAAATAATCGCTGCGATTACACCCAGAACGACTGCAAGAAGCACCAGTGCCCCAATTGGCTGAATGTTACCGTTCTTGACGTACTGAAAAGTACTGAACAATCCAGACGGGAACTGTGCAACAATACCCGCGAAGATAATCAGTGAGATTCCGTTACCAATTCCACGTTCAGTGATCTGCTCGCCGAGCCACATTACGAAGGTCGTACCCGCAGTCAAAGTCAGGATGGTCATGAAGTAAAAACTTGGCCCAGGATTATCAACAACGGTTAAGCCGCCAATACCTTGCGTAAGCCAGGTCGACACACCGAATCCCTGAATAATGGACAGTGCGATCGTTCCATAACGGGTGTACTGATTAATTTTCTTACGACCCGCTTCTCCCTCTTTCTGAAGCCGCTCAACCGTCGGAATAACGACTGCGAGTAGCTGCATGATAATAGAGGCCGAGATATAGGGCATGATTCCAAGAGCAAAGATACTTGCCTGCTCGAAGGCTCCGCCAGAAAACATATTGAAGAACCCAAACAGGGTTCCACTCAAGTCAGAGAGAGCTTTACTGAGTTCGACCCGGTTTACACCAGGAATCGCAACGAAAATACCGATGCGATAAATAGCCAGTAAGGCTGCTGTGAAGAGAATCCTGTTACGGAGCTCGGGAATCTTGCCAATGTTCCAAAAACCAGATGCCACGATGCTAACTCCCGTGGGCGAGAAGTCAGGGTAATCCCTAAACTTTCGCTAATTGTAAGCTATTCGCTTGGCGGTCGGGCTGACCGCCATGCTTCAATAGAAGAGAATGAAGTAAAGACCAAGCTGTAAGTGACCGAAATAACCCTTTTTTGGGATTATCCGTTCACGCTACCGCCAGCTGCTTCAATTTTCTTCTTTGCACCAGCAGTCACGTGAGCTGCCTCTATCTTCAGAGCAATGCTCAACTCACCACGACCGAGAACGCGGATACCGTCGCTCGTTTTTGTAGCAAGTCCAACCGCGCGCAATGAATCAAGGTTCACTACGTCATCTGCTTTGAAAAAGCGTTGCAACATATCAACGTTAACTTCTGCCCAGTTCTTGGCAAAAATATTCGTGAAGCCACGCTTTGGCATACGACGGTACATAGGCATCTGGCCACCCTCGAAACCAGCATAGGTTTTACCCTTACCAGTACGAGCGCCCTGCCCTTTATGTCCACGGCCAGCGGTTTTACCCCAGCCAGAAGATTCGCCGCGTCCAACGCGACGACGATTCTTATTTGCACCCTTAGGCGCATGGAGATCATGCAATTGCATAATAATCGTCCTTAAATCAGAACTTATGCCTAAACGGCATAAACGTAAGTCTTACTGAATCGGTCCTTCGACAGGCTCAACCTCAACGAGGTGTACAACCTTACGAATCATTCCACGAATGGCAGGCGTATCCTTCAGAGATACAGTTCTACCGAAACGTGTCAGACCAAGTCCCTTAAGAGTTTTCTTTTGAGACTCGGGTCGTCCGATGCCACTTTTCTTTAGCTTTATCCGAAAATGCTTTTCAGCCATGATCAACCTCGAATTTCTTCAACGCTCATACCACGTCGTTCCGCGATTTCCTCGGCGGAACGTAGGCCCTTAAGCGCTGCAATGGTTGCTCTAACCACGTTATGTGGGTTGTTGCTACCAATGCACTTGGTGAGGATGTTGTGTACACCCGCCGATTCAAGAACCGCACGAACAGCACCACCCGCAATAACACCAGTACCTTCAGACGCTGGCTTTAAGAACACACGGCCTGCGCCGGATTCGCCAGTAATCTGATGTGGGACTGTGCCATTGACGAGAGGAACATCAAACATGCTCTTCTTTGCCTGGTCAAAACCCTTGCGGATAGCTTCAGGAACTTCATTGGCTTTACCAAGTCCGAACCCTACTTTGCCATTTCCATCACCAGCAACTACGAGAGCACTGAATGAGAAACGACGACCACCCTTTACAACTTTGGCAACCCGGTTCAAATGAACCAAACGGTCGACAACTTCACCTTCAACTTGTTCGTTAAACGCCATCACTTAGTCTCCTAGAACTTCAGTCCGCCTTCGCGGGCGCCATCAGCTACTGCACTAACGCGTCCATGGTACCGAAAACCATTTCGGTCGAAGGACACTTCAGCGATGTTCAATTCTTTACATTTTTCCGCCAGAGCTTTTCCGACCGCACCTGCAACCACTTTTTTGTCGCCATCTGCGCTTAAGCCTTTGCTTACGCTAGAAGCGGCAGCAAGTGTCTTGCCCTGCTCATCATCAATAACTTGCGCGTAAATATGCTTCGCGCTGCGGAATACGGTTAGACGAGGACGAGTTGCAGTTCCGAAAATTTTCTTTCGAACCCGAATCCCGCGACGTTTACGTACGCTTAATTTCTTCATGCTCCGTGTTGAGGACATGTCGAACTCCTAATGCACACCAAAGTGCGTTACTTAGAACCAGCCTTACCAACTTTGCGACGAACTTGTTCGCCGACGTAGGTAACACCCTTTGCCTTATATGGTTCAGCGACCTTGAAGGAGCGGATACGAGCAGCGATGTTACCAACAACTTGTTTGTTACATCCGCTGATCTTGACCTTGGTCTGGCTCTTATCAACTTCGCACTTAATGCCTTCTGGCATTTCGAGAATAATTAGGTGGCTGTATCCGAGCGATAGCGTCAGCTTTTGACCACTGAGTTCCGCACGATAACCAACACCGTTGATTAACAAATTCTTCTCGTAGCCCGCAGTTACACCAGTAACCATGTTCGCTACAAGCGCCCGCCCAAGGCCAAGGAATCCGGCGTTTGCACGCGTCTTCTTAGCAGGAGCATTCACCTGAACTTGTTTATCTGAAATATTCAGCGTTATGCCTTCTGGCATCAATGTATCAAGGTTACCCAATGGGCCCGATACAGAAACCATGCGGCCCTCTGCTGAAACTTTTACCTTCTCCGGAAGGTCTACTGGCTTACGTCCAATACGAGACATATTCGTTCTCCCTATCGATTCGCTATTACCACACGGAGCAAATGGGCTCGCCGCCAACATTTGCCTTACGTGCCGAACGATCGGTCATCACGCCATGTGAGGTTGAAAGAATCATCACACCCAAGCCACCGCGTACTTTCGGAATTTCCTTAGAGCGGAAATAAAGACGAAGACCAGGCTTCGATACGCGTTGGATACCTTCAATGACCGCGCTACCGCGTTTGTCATAGCGAAGACCAACTTGCAATTCCTTTGCAACTCGGCCGTCTGTTTCGGTAAAATCTTCAATGTAACCTTCAGCCTTCAAAATTTCGGCGATTTTCACCTTCAATTTCGAACTTGGCATCAGTACTTCGCCCATTCGGGCTCCGCAACCATTCCGGATCCGGGTCAGCATATCTGCAATAGGATCGGTATTCATGTTGCTCTCTCCTCTAATTCAAACGTTGAATCGTTAGCGAATTAATTCTTAAAGGGCATTCCCAAACGCTTCAGAAGTGCTTTACCTTCTTCGTCAGTGTTGGCAGACGTTACGAAACAAACGTTCATTCCCTTAACTTTATCAAGCTTGTCGTATTCAATTTCCTGGAAAATCGTCTGCTCTTTGAGACCAAGAGTATAGTTCCCACGTCCATCAAATGCTTTGCCGCTGATACCCTTGAAGTCACGCGTACGTGGCAAGGCTACAGTGACCAGGCGGTCTAAGAATTCCCACATGCGCTGGCCACGTAAAGTAACCATGCAACCGATAGGCATTCCTTCGCGAAGCTTAAACGTCGCGATAGACTTCTTCGCGCGAGTAATGACCGCACGCTGGCCCGAAATAACGGTCAACTCTTCAACCGCCGTTTTGATGAGGTTGGGGTTAGCGACAGCTTCACCCAATCCCATGTTGATTGTAATTTTTTCGATAGTTGGGATTTCCATGACGTTCTTGTACTTGAACTCTTCATGCAATCCACCAGCAACCTCTTCGCGGTACATTTTTTGTAACCGCGGCATTGCTAATTTTTTTGTTACTGCAGCTTCCTCAGCCATGACCTTCTCCTAAGTAACGTATCGCTACATCACTTCTGTGGTGACTCAAACCTCTGAGATTTGCTCACCCGTGGCGCGTGAAATTCGTACCTTCTTGCCATTGTCCAACACATTGAACCCTACTCGGGTAGGCTTGTTGGTCTTTGGGTCCAATGGAAGAACATTAGAAACGTGAATTGACACGTCTTTCTCAATGATTCCGCCCTGGGGTACTTTAGGATCCATGTTTGGCTTAAGGTGACGCTTCACGACACCAACACCCTCGAGAACTACACGGTTTTTGTCCGCTAAGAACTCTAGAATCTTGCCTTGCTTACCACGGTATTTGCCGGAGATTACTTCTACAGTATCCCCTGTACGTACATGACGTGCCATTAGAGGACCTCCGGTGCCAGTGATACAATTTTCATAAATCTTTTCGCCCGGAGCTCACGTGCCACTGGTCCAAAGATACGGGTCCCAACAGGTTCGCCAGCAGCAGAAACAAGTACGGCTGCGTTGTCGTCAAAACGGATATAACTTCCATTTGGACGGCGAATCTCTTTGCTGGTGCGCACGATTACTGCACGTGCAACATCACCCTTTTTAACTTTCGAGTTTGGCATAGCCTCTCGAATTGCGACGATGATGATGTCACCCACGGACGCGAAGCGACGCTTCGAACCACCGAGAACTTTGACGCACATCACTTTTTTAGCCCCGGAGTTGTCTGCAACATCCAAGGTACTCTGCATCTGAATCATTTCTTACTCCTAAACCAACGTTTATCTTTTTGGTCACGGGTCACACCCAGGAATAGGTGTTTATACCGCTTAAACGTTAGCAGCGCGCTTGACGACTTCTTTAATTCGCCATCGCTTAGTCTTAGACAATGGTCGTGTTTCCTCGATAATCACCTGATCACCGATGTTGCACGTGTTGTCTGCGTCATGAGCACTGTAACGAATACGTTGCTTCACGAACTTTTTATATTTCGGGTGACGAACTCTACGAGTCACTTCCACCACCGCTGTTTTATCCATCTTATTGGAGTAAACCACGGCCTGACGTGTACGCTTGCTCTTGAGAGCTGTAGTTGTTTCAGTGCTCATCTTAGGCCTCCTGCCCAGTTCGTTCGTTCAATATTGTCTTCAAGCGTGCAATATCTTGCTTGAGTTGCTTGATGAGGTGAGACTGAGCCAACTGTCCAAGCGCCTTTTTGAATTTCACGCCGTGTAGCTCATCTACCTTTTCACTAAGCATGGACTGGAGTTCCGCGTCATTTCGATCGCGTAATTCGCTCACCATTACTTTTTCTTTGACTTCTGCCATTGCTTCGACTCCCGCTATTACAGCGACTTAAAGTTGCTCGTCCCGTGAGACAAAACGTGTCGCGATCGGGAGCTTGTTAGCTGCAAGTCGGAACGCTTCTTTAGCTGTATCAATATCTACACCTTGCATTTCGTACATGATGCGGCCAGGCTTAACCGGTGCTACCCAACCTTCGGGAGAACCTTTACCTTTACCCATTCGTACTTCAGCAGGCTTGCTGGTGATCGGCTTATCCGGAAACATTCGAATCCAAATACGACCACTACGCTTCACGTAACGCGTCATCGCGATACGAGCAGCTTCAATCTGGCGCTGGGTAATCAGACCCGGCTCCAAAGCCATCAAACCATAATCACCGAAAGAAACCTTAGCGCCACGCTGGGCGGTTCCTCTCATGCGACCTTTTTGCATTTTTCGAAATTTTACTTTTGCTGGCGACAACATCGCTCAATCCTCGCTCTTAGTAGAACTAATTAGTCCTGCTCAACGTCCAGGACTTCACCTTTGAAGATCCAAGTCTTAACGCCGATAATTCCATAAGTTGTGCTTGCTTCCGCAAATCCGTAATCGATGTCCGCACGCAATGTGTGCAGCGGAACACGTCCTTCGCGGTACCACTCGTGTCGCGCCATTTCAGCACCACCGAGACGGCCCTTGCACGCGATTCGAATTCCCTTTGCGCCGAACTTAGTGGCAGTTTGCATTGCCTTCTTCATTGCACGTCGGAAAGCGACTCGTCGTTCGAGCTGAAGCGCTACGTTTTCTGCAACCAACTGAGCGTCGATTTCAGCCTTACGTACTTCGTGAATGTTCACGAATACTTCGTTCGAAGACAGACCCTGAAGTTCTTTCTTGAGAGCTTCAATGCCAGAGCCTTTTTTGCCGATAACGATTCCTGGTCGCGGAGTAAAGATACGAAGCTTTACCTTGCCCGCTGCGCGTTCAATATCAACACGGCTGATGCCTGCACTGTAGAGCTTGTCTTTAACTACTTTGCGGAGCGCTACATCTTCGTGCAACCAAGCTGCGTAGTTTTTGTCTTCGTACCACTTTGAATTCCAGTCACGGATGATTCCAAGTCGGAAGCCGATTGGGTGAGTTTTCTGTCCCATGGTCTAACCTAATTCCTTACTATCGTTGTGCCAGTTCGAAGCATATATGACTTGTGCGCTTGCGAATTCGCGTTGCGCGGCCTTGTGCCCGAGGACGCCACCGGCGCCAAGTTGAACCTTCGTCAACAGTAGCGAGTTTCACGTACAATTTGTCGAGGTCGTAATCACCCTTAACTTCAGCGTTTGCTACAGCACTCTGCAGCAGCTTAGCCAACGGACGAGCCGCCGACTTAGGGCTAAAGGCAAGAAGGTTCAATGCCTTTTCGACATCTTCACCACGGATAGTATCAACTACCAAGCGTACTTTGCGGGCTGAGATGCGCAGATGACGAAGGTTCGCCACTGGACCACGAGCTGCACGAGCTTCTTTACGGGCTTTCGCCTTTTCACGTTCTTTAGTTGCCATTGTTCCCTAGCCTCCTACTTGCCCTTCTTCAGACCCGGGTGGGCCGAAAAAGTTCGCGTTGGCGAGAATTCACCGAGTTTGTGATCAACCATGTTGTCAGTAACGAAAACTGGGATAAACTTTTTACCGTTGTGAACAGCGAAAGTATGTCCAACAAACTCAGGCAAAATAGTTGAGCGTCGTGACCATGTCTTGATGACTGCCTTTTTGCCCGACTCGTTCAAGTTCTCAACCTTTTTAGCTAGGTGAGTATCCACAAAGGGTCCTTTTTTAATACTTCTTGGCATTAGCGACCTCTCCTCTTAGAAGAACGCCTTGAAACAATCAGCTTGTCACTGGCGTTGGATTTTCTGGTCTTTGCACCCTTAGTTGGCTTGCCCCATGGCGACACTGGGTGTCGTCCACCGGCGCTACGGCCTTCACCACCACCGTGTGGGTGGTCAACTGGGTTCATCGTAGTACCACGGTTGTGCGGGTTCTTACCCATCCAACGACCACGGCCTGCTTTACCGATTTTCATGTTTTCGTGAGTCTTGTTACCCACGGAACCGATTGTAGCTCGACAGATTTTTGGAACCTTACGCATCTCACCTGAAGGCAATCGAAGAAGAGCATGGTTGCCTTCTACGGCCATCAGCTGAGCCGATGTTCCAGCGGAACGTACCATCTGAGCGCCTTTTCCAGGCTTGAGCTCGATAGCGTGGATAACTGTACCCATTGGAATCTTCTCCAAAGGCAGACAGTTACCTGGCTGGATATCTGCTGAGCTAGAAGAGATAACAGTGTCGCCTGCCTGCAGTCCTACAGGAGCGAGAATGTATGTCTTCTCTCCGTCAACGTAATTAAGTAGCGCAATACGAGCGCTGCGGTTCGGATCGTACTGAATCTCTGCAACTTTTGCAGGGATATCAATCTTGCCTCGCTTGAAATCGATGATGCGATAGCGACGCTTATGGCCACCTCCACGAAATCGAACGGCGATGCGACCGCTGCTGCTTCGACCGCCGGACTTAGTAAGTCCAACAGTAAGCGCTTTTTCCGGATTGTTACGCCCTTTGTGCGTAATGTCGGCCTGATCCGACACCGTCATATTTCGACGGCTGGGCGTATATGGTTTAAATGATTTCACACCCATCGTTTACTCCGTAGCAAAGAAGTCGATATTTTCACCCTGCTGAAGAGTGATTATCGCTTTTTTCCAGTTAGGACGTTTTCCACTTGTTGCACCGCGACGCTTTGTCTTGCCCGGTACGACCATGGTCGCCACTTTCTTAACCTTCACACCATATACAGTCTCAACTGCATTACGGATTTGGTACTTGTTAGCCTTCTTCTCAACTTGAAATACAAATTGATTAAAACGCTCCGTAAGTACTGTTGCCCGCTCGGTAATGATGGGTCGAATCAAAATCTGATGCGCTTCCACGTCTTACTCCTTCTGCTGCCTTAGGCTGCGTCTCCAGCGGTACCCGCCTTTGGTGCTTTTGCCTTATCTACAATCGCGTCAACCGCAGCTTTAGTAAGAACAACAGCTTCGTGCTTGAGAATGTCATAAACATTCACACCAACTGCGCCCAGGTACTTAGCCTTAGGATGGTTACGTGTAGATAGCTTCAGATTGCCATTCTCGGAATCAACAATGAGCATGCTCTTGTGACCGAGTGTCGCAACAAAGCTAGAAACCGCCTTGGTTTTCGGCGCATCCAGTTCAAATCCATCGAGCACATAAAGTGCATCTTCCTGGACACGCATGCTCAAGGCACTGCGAAGTGCTGAGCGCCGCGCTGAACGGGGCAACCTATAACTATAGTCGCGTGGATGCGGGCCGAACACGACACCACCACCTACTAGGTTAGGACTTCGTGTTGAACCTTGTCGCGCACGACCAGTTCCTTTTTGTTTAAAAGGCTTCGCTCCACCACCACGTACATTCGCACGGGTTTTAGTGGAGTGAGTACCACGACGACGACTTGCCCGTTGTGCTTTTACCTGCTCCCACATCAACGCTTCGTTGACCTCGGCAGCAAACACTTCATCAGGCAATTCGATGGTCGATACCTTCTCTTTGCTCGTATTTATTACGTCTACCTGCATAATCGAACCTCATTCACCAGTTCTTGAGATACCGGGTTGTCCTCAAGACGGGGTCTTGATTTCCACGTCCACACCTGCGGACAAGTCTAACTTCATCAAAGCGTCCAGCGTTTGCTGAGTCGGCTCAATGATGTCCATCAACCGCTTGTGGGTACGGATCTCAAATTGTTCCCGGGACTTCTTATCTACGTGTGGACCACGAAGAACTGTGTACCGGTGTTTTCTCGTTGGCAACGGAATTGGGCCCGCTACCCGCGCCCCAGTTCGCCTTGCCGTCTCGATGATTTCTCGAGCCGACAAATCCAGGATCTTACTGTCGTAAGCCTTAAGTCGAATGCGAATCTTGGTCTCGCTCATCAATTTACTCCAACATTTCCAAAGCCGCTTGTTCCTGGTCGTGTGAGATAGACCAAAAACTCCCGAACTTTTTCACAATCTCGCACTTGCGATTTTTCGAACCATCCAAACAGTAGGTCAACCTACCGCTTCGCCTGGAGCTCCTCTGAAATATGATTCGGAACACCCTCATAATGGTCAAATTGCATCGTGTATGATGCTCGACCTTGAGTCATGCTTCGAAGTTCAGTGGCATATCCAAACATCTCAGCCAGCGGGACAAATGCATTAATGCACTGCGCCCCACTGCGCATTTCAATACTATTAACTTTACCGCGCCGTCGGTTCACATCACCGACCACATCGCCCATAAAGTCTTCCGGGGTGACAATTTCAGTTGCCATCACCGGTTCCAACAAGACTGGGTTTGCATCACGCGCACCGTCCTGAAGGCCTATCGAAGCAGCGATTTTAAACGCCATCTCGTTAGAATCTACTTCGTGATAAGAGCCATCTAATAGAGTGACTTTTACGTCGACCATCGGGTAGCCAGCAATCACACCTCTCTCGAGGGCCTCGCTAACACCTTGCTCAACTGCCTTGAAGTATTCTTTAGGCACCGAACCACCGACAATCTCAGTCTCGTACTCAAAACCAGAGCCAGGCTCGAGCGGTTCGAGGCGCAGAACTACATGACCAAACTGCCCACGTCCACCCGACTGACGCACAAATCGACCTTCTTTTTCGACAGACGTACGTATTGTCTCGCGATAAGCCACTTGAGGCTTACCAACATTGGCTTCTACCTTAAATTCCCGGCGCATACGGTCGACGATGACCTCCAAATGAAGCTCGCCCATACCTGCAATAATGGTCTGGCCAGAGTCGGTGTCCGTGGAGACCTGGAAACTTGGATCTTCCTGCGCAAGCTTCTGAAGCGCTACACCCAATTTATCACTGTCACCCTTCGTACGGGGCTCGATGGCAATTTGGATTACCGGCTCAGGGAATTCCATTTTCTCAAGAAGGATTGGGTCCTTGTTGATTGCCAGAGTATCACCCGTGGTGCATGTCTTGAGACCCACCGCCGCTGCGATATTCCCGGCATAGATTTCCTTGATCTCTTCACGCTTATTCGCGTGCATCTGCAAGATCCGTCCAATTCGTTCTTTTTTTCCTCGTCCAACGTTCATGACACTGTCACCAGACCGCACCACCCCCGAGTAAACTCGAAAGAAAGTAAGCTGACCCACAAAAGGGTCGGTCATGATTTTGAATGCTAACGCTGAAAAAGGAGCGTCGTCTGAGGTTTCCCGAATCATTTCAGCGCCGGTGTGAGGATGAGTACCTTCAACGGGCGGCAGATCGAGAGGAGATGGCAAAAGGTCAACCACTGCATCAAGTAGCGGCTGTACTCCCTTGTTTTTAAATGCTGTTCCGCACAAAACAGGTACAATCTCTAAGTCGATGGTTCCGCGACGGAGCGCGCTAAATAGCTGCTCACGGTCGAGTTCTTCACCCTCAAGGATCTTCTCCATAAGGTCGTCATCGAAGTTGGCCGCGGCGTCAAGCAACTCTTCCCGGGCTATCTCCGCCTCAAGCTGCATATCTTCAGGAATATCCGTCTCGTGAAAGCTTGCCCCAAGATCTTCAGAATCCCAGACAATCGCCTTCATTTTTACAAGATCGACGATGCCCTTAAAGTTTGCCTCTGCTCCGATAGGTAACTGCATACGTACAGGATTTGCCTTGAGGCGGTCTTTGAACATCTCGAGACAGTTATCGAAATCAGCGCCTACCCGGTCCATCTTATTGATGAAGCAGATTCGTGGCACTCGGTATCTGTCAGCCTGGCGCCAAACAGTTTCGCTCTGTGGCTCGACGCCGCTAACAGCGTCAAATACTGCAACAGCTCCGTCCAAGACGCGAAGTGACCGTTCTACTTCAATGGTGAAGTCGACGTGGCCAGGTGTATCGATAATATTAACTCGGTGGTCGCGCCAGAAACAGGTCGTTGCGGCGCTGGTGATAGTGATTCCGCGTTCCTGTTCCTGCTCCATCCAGTCCATGGTGGCTGCGCCGTCATGAACTTCCCCAATTTTATGGGTGATTCCGGTGTAGTACAGAATACGCTCTGTGGTCGTGGTTTTTCCCGCATCAATATGGGCCATAATCCCAATATTGCGAGTTTTATCGAGTTTTACCTGGCGTGACATATCCAAATAACTTTCAACTCAAACGAACCAGGCCCGTTGCATTCGAAAAATTACGAATATTGCAACGCGTGCCGCGGTTCTAAACATAACCACGATTCAACTATCAAAGAGCAAACAAACGGCGAGGAACGGGCCTCGCCTTTATTACGACCGAAGAATTACCAGCGGTAGTGAGCAAAAGCCTTGTTGGCTTCTGCCATCTTGTGCGTGTCTTCACGCTTCTTAGCAGCTGCACCACGATTCTGTGATGCATCGAGAATTTCTCCTGCTAAGCGCTCAGCCATAACACGTTCCGAACGCGCTCGCGCTGAGTTGATAAGCCAACGCATCGCTAGGGCTGCACGGCGGTCTGCACGAACTTCAACCGGCACCTGATACGTTGCACCACCTACGCGTCGGCTCTTAACCTCAACCATTGGCTTTACGTTATCCAGGGCTTTCTTGAAGATGCGCAATGGCTCTTCGCCTGTGCCTCTTTGACCGATAAGGTCGAAGGCATCATATACAATTCGTTCTGCAATACTCTTCTTGCCGCCTTCCATCACTGCATTAGTGAACTTGGCAACAACACGATCTCCGAACTTGGGATCTGGAAGAATTTTTCGTTTCGGTACTTCGCGACGACGTGGCATCTCGTATCCTCTCGCTTCAAACGTCCTTAGCTAGGACGCTTGGCTCCGTATTTACTTCGACCTTGGCGACGCCCATCAACACCAACGGTATCGAGGGTTCCGCGAACAATGTGGTAACGCACACCGGGAAGATCTTTAACACGACCACCACGAATCAGAACCACTGAGTGTTCCTGAAGATTGTGGCCTACACCTGGGATGTAGCTTGTTACTTCAAAACCATTAGTCAAACGTACACGGGCAACTTTACGAAGCGCAGAGTTCGGCTTCTTTGGAGTTGAAGTGTAAACACGTACGCACACACCACGCTTTTGCGGGCATGCCTGCATTGCAGGTACCTTGTTTTTAACAGCTTTTTTCTTGCGCCCTTTGCGCACCAACTGATTGATGGTTGGCATATCTCGTCCTTACCTTGCCCGACCTTGATTCACACTCGCGAATAAGTAGTCGTTTTTGCTAACATATCCGCCACACTGAATGATTTTCACTCTAGGCGGAGCGCCGCTATCTACTGGATGGCGATGGCAAGTGTCAAGAACATTACAGAAACTCTAATATTTCAGGGCTTTAAATTGATCGCTAATTCGGGCTTCAAAGGAATGTATAATAGATGTGAACCGTCTATATTAGTATTTGAGGGCTTGCGATTCCCTCTTAGCTCTGGAATTTGTTTAATATTAACGGACTATAGGACTTTTTAGGGCATGGCATTTCAACCAAAAGACTACTCTTTTAAGAGGTTTGCCCCCTTCTTAGGCCTCGCCGTGCTTATTCATCTGGCCTCAGTACCTCTTTTCGATTTGATCCCAGATAGCTCGGGCGTGTCGGTCGATCGCAGTCGCCCCATTGAGGTGACACTGGTGCCGTCTCAACGACAGGCTCAAACGCATGCAAAGCGGCCCAAAAAGAAATTAAAAGTTGTTCCGAAGGAGAAAAAAGAGCCGACCCCTAAGGGTCAAATCGTTAGTCTTCCGAGTACACCGGACACAGAAGAGCCGGAAAATGCTAAGTATTTAGCCAAAACTAACGCGAAGACAAAACGAGAAACCAAGAGTCGGCACCGCACCACTCAATATAAAAATGCGGGAAACGAAGTCTCTCGGAAAGACAGGCCCAAAAAGGACCAGAAACGGATGGTGCGAGCAGATACGCCGGTAGAGATACGTACTCCAAAAGGCACAAACTCGGGAAAAGCCCAAAAAAACCAACAAGCGGGTAAATTTGAGCTGCCTTCAATGTCGATGCGGGATGCGCTTACGCTCGAGCTGGACCCGAACCTGGGGAATTTAGCCAACAGACGGTCGCGAGAACGGCTCAATGGTAAGGGCAGTGCGTTTCGGCTTTCGACGGGCTCTGGCGAACAAAGCGGTAATGGCAAAGACGACAAGACCAGCGAAAGCTCTGGAACCAAGATACCGGACCTGATTCCGTCTATGAGCGTCCTTGCCAGCCTAGACGCAGCGCCTGCCTCTGATTTGTTGAAGGATGTCGAGGAAGCCGAAGGAACCTTCCTAAACGCCAAAAGATTTAAATATGCGTCGTTTTTTAATCGAGTCCACAAAGGTGTCTCCAACGTGTGGGAACCACTGAAAGAATACCGCCGGCGGGATCCAAGCGGCCAGGTTTACGGCCGTGCAACACGCGTTACTGTTTTAAGTGTGACGCTCAATGCATCGGGTGACCTAACCCAAGTGGGTGTCGCCCAAACAAGTGGTATTAAATTCCTAGACCAAGAAGCCATTTCCGCTTTTCGTAGGGCTCAGCCCTTCCCTAACCCCCCGCGGGGGCTACTTGAAAACGAGATGATTAACTTCAATTTCGGTTTCAGCCTAGTCCTAACACCGCGCGGCCCATTCGAACCTCGTTATTGAGCTCCAAACACTTGACATAATTGGATTCGTCGAATAATTGCGCGATTCTTAAACTTTCGAATTTACCGGTTTTAGGTAATTCGGACGGGACCAACGGATAGGCAGCTCGCCACCGCGTCCCGGTAAGTCACCAGGAGGTGCACAATGAAAGAGCGCAAGCTAGGCCTACTCGGCCGTAAAGTTGGCATGACCCGATACTTCAACGAAAACGGAGACTCTCTTGGAGTTACTGTTCTCGAAATGGGACCATGTATCGTATTAACAAAGCGTACTGACGAGACAAACGACAAAGGCCGCACAGACGGTTACGTTGCTCTTCAGCTTGGTTTTGACCCTAAACCTGCTCGCAAGCTGAACAAGGCTGAAAAAGGTCACGTAGCGAAAGCTGGCGGCGAAGATAAAGCACGACGTTTCGTTCGCGAACTTCGCGTATCAAAAGAAACTGCAGCCAAGTTTGAAATTGGTCAAGAAGTAACACTCGCAGATCTAGACATCAGCGCAGGGGCCCTCGTAGACGTTGCTGGTCGCAGCAAGGGTAAAGGCTTTCAAGGCGTAATGCATCGCCACAACTTCGCTGGTTGTAATACAATGACTCACGGTACTCACGAGTTCTTCCGTCATGGTGGTTCTATTGGTTGCCGTAAGTGGCCTGGTCGTGTCTTCAAAGGACGCAAGATGCCTGGTCATCATGGCGATCGTAACGTTACAACACAGAACCTTGAAATTGTCGCTATCCGCGCCGAAGAGAATGTTCTGTTGGTAAATGGTTCTGTGCCTGGCGCAAAGAACTCATACGTTTCAGTACGACCAGCAATCAAGAAGAACCCTATCGCATAAACGATAGTTTCAAATTGAGACGCTAAAAAGGCGCGACTTGCTCAATGTAAGTCGCGCCTTTTTTATTGTCTAAACGAGCATCATCTAAAGGTACATGGAGATAGCCAAAGGAGACCTAGGAAAACATAGCAAAGAGAACGACCAGAGAAGCTATGGCCAGGACGACTCCTCCGGCGAGAATCAACCACTCCGACTTCCCTTTTCCTTCTTCGTCTAAGAGGTCAGGATCAATTTCGCCAATGTCTGCCAAATCAGCTGGCGTGTCATCGGGCTCAGGCATCGGTGGCAATTCGGGTTCAGGCAAGGCCTCGGGGCCAAAATCAGCATCATCCAAACCATCAGTAGGGGTTGGTGGCTCTAACTCCGCTGCAACAGGTTCGCCATCTTCTAAAGGCTGGTCGTCGTCGGCAGTGCCTTCATCGCCCGGCGCCCCAAAATGCGACGAATCATCCTCTTGGTCCTCAGGCTCATCAAAGTCGAAACCAGGCACGTCCTTCAACGCGTCCATCAGTTCAGCGTTAGGGTCAATATAGAGCAGCTTAATGGGCCCGATAATGATTTCATCGCGGTCCTGAAGACGACGTGGACGACTGATGGGGTTACCTTTGACGATAACACCATTTCGCGAACCGAGATCCTCGATGGTATAGCCGTTCCAATCCTTCTTAACCAAAGCATGCTTACGAGAAACGTTTTTGTCGTTGAGCATCAGCTCACACTCTTGAGCACGGCCCATGTACCACTCGGTAACTGGTGATGCTAAAAGAAGCCGTTTGCCCTCATCAACGCCCGAGAGAATCCGAAAATAGGGTCCGCTATCATCGTCGTTTTGAAGGCGACCTAAAATCCCTTGGACGGCACGGGCTGCAATAGCCTGGGTTGCCTCCATCGGGTCCGGTCGGTCTAGGTCTTCAATTTCAATAGCACAGGTAATCTTTGCACGGGTGAGTTCAATAATATCACCGTCACGCAAAATAACCTTATCGCCTTTTTCGAGCGGATTGCCGTTCACAACGGTGCCGTGGGTGGAGCCTAGATCTTCAATCAAATAGACCCCATCGGTTTCGAAAATCCGAGCATGTTGCCGAGAAATGGTCGAGACGGGTAACTGAAAATCAGAACTTTCATCTCTTCCCATCACAAGGGCCTGAGCGGATGACTCGTAGGTCAGGGCTTGCCGCCTATCATCCTCTAAACTTATGACTGCTGTTAGTCGAATCACCGGCGTTACACTTCCCCATTCATTGGCAGCTCACTCCTACTGAAATTGTAAATCACGCACACGCTGAATACACCAGTCCCGCTCGCCCGGGAAATCTGTGGCCGACGTCAATGCGACGAAACGCCTACAGAGATTCACCACATCTTTGGCGCGCAACAAGCTATCCATAATCTTGGCCGTACGCAGGTAAGCCTCTGCGTATTGCGGATTGAGCTGGATTGCGCTGCGGTAATACTGCAACGCGCGGTCTTTATCTTTCTTCTGGTCGTAAAGTCGCCCGAGCTTGAAATGAATCTCAGGATCTCCGGGATTATTGCTCATATCGGACATCGTTTTACTGATCGCAGCATCTTTTAAATTAAGACGTTGATAAGCCAGCAAGATATTCTTCTGACACTCGAGGTGCTGCTCATCAATCCGCAAGCACGTCGCGAAGGCATCAAAGCCATCTTGCGGCCGTCCCAGGACGAGATAGGTTGTACCCAAGTTATAGTAACCCTGGGCGTAAAGCGGACAGATGTTGGTCAATGCTTGAAAGTTAGCCTTAGCCGCCTCGTATTGCTCAGATTCAAACTCGAGGACGGCCAATCCCTGGCGGCAATCGCAAAGCTCAGGATCTTGCTCAACACAGCGCAAATACTGATTTCGTGCCTCCGCCGGTTTCTTTTGTCGATAGTAACAAAGCGCCAAATTGGCACGTGCATCAACGTAGCTGGGGTCAATTTCAACGGCCTGAAGAAATTGGTCGCACGCAGCCGCATATTCTTGGCGTTCAAGGAAAATACTCCCGAGGTTATTATAGACCTCAGCAAAGTCGTCTTTCAAAGATAATGCCTGCTTGTACCGGTCGACGGCCAACTCAACGCGGCCGCGCTGGTGCTCGATCATACCCAAATTGTGATAGGGCTCTGCATACTTAGGAGCAAATTCAATTGCCAGCTGACAGCGCGCCTCAGCTTCTACCAGTTTGCCCTGGGCAAGATACTGGGCGCAAAAGGTATTATGCTCCTGAGCCTTTGGATGCAGCGTATTGTCGACACAATAGGCACAGCTACTCCCCAACCAAAGCACCATGAACAAAGTGGTCACTTTAAATGGCAGCCTAATTCCCTGAGTCATCTGGTTCATCGTTACTCGTTTCCGCAAGCCGTGTCCCTTACACGTGCTGCCAAACCAATGTTTAGGTTGGTCCCGGCCTCCATGTCAATTCCGGCATGCATGAAGACCCCTATTCAGGTTCCCACGCAATTGACACTGAGGCCAGAGTAACAGAATATCCCAACAATGAACGCGAAAAACAGTCTTTGGTGGATACTATGCCTGGCGCTCTTCGCGGTGCCCTCACAAGCACTCGCGCAGTACAAAAATGCTTCCTTCGGGTTTGATACCGCAGGCTGGCTTCTAACCCTACCTTCAGCGATTGACGATGCGGGAAATGTTCTGCCTCTGGATAACCGTCCGATGCGCCTGGGCACGGGTTTGCGGTTCGGGGGCGAGACCAACTGGAAGCTTAATCACGACCAGTGGTGGTTCACAGGCCGCGTAAATGTTGCCTTTATGACGTTTCCGAGTGGCGATGAGGCAGGGACCATACAAGAGCAGTATGACTCAGCCGCCTCAACGAGCATCGGCACTGTCTTTGGAGTTGAGGCAGGGATTGGTATCCGTTACTTCTTTTTAACCGATCGAATCAGGCCCTACATTCAGATGGGCACGAGCTATATGCGGCTTTTTACCCTCAGCACCGTGGCCGACGAAGTATGTACGGGCAACGCCGAGATCTGTGAACCCGGCGACTATTCAAACAG
>JABJBS010000062.1 GCA_018668695.1 Deltaproteobacteria bacterium | reverse complement strand
TGCATCGACGTTGCTAAGATCTGATACATCCACAGGACTGATCTCTAATCTCGACTTTGGAAATTCGAGCATCAGTCTTTGATAAACTGCAAAGCTACGCTCAAAACTGCGGCAAGCCATTACGACCCCGGCTCCGCAACTAAGCAGCTTCTCGGTCGTCGCCAGGCCGATTCCAGAATTGGCTCCAGTTACCACATAGACTTTACCGCTGAGGTCTTGCTCAGAGCCCAGCTGCGCGAACCGTGATTTTCGGTGGTTGTAACCCAATGATGTGTATGAACCAACGACGCTTAGCTCGTATATCCAGTCTAAAATTTTGTGTCGCATCGTGTCTTGCTCTCGTCCTGCGAGTTTCATCCCGCTCTGATCTGTAGAAAGGCCCTTTTGAACCTACATTCAAGGGGCAGACCCCACTTAGCCGTACATTCTTTGTCTACCGCTTAGTCCATTAATGTAATGCCCTATGATATCAGGTCCTTGAAGTTGTTGTTCCGAAGCGCATTTCCATGGCTCCATAACGGAATTTGAAGATATGCCGGAGCTTACTTGCGATAAATATGTGGTTCACCAGCTGCCCGAGCAGGCCAAAAGGCGGGGTATAGTAGACCCGGTCTTCCATAATGGTGCGCTCCCCGTCTGGGAGAAAATGATGCTCATGCCACCAGCTGGTGTACGGTCCCTTGGTTTGAGAGTCTACAAATCGTACCTGAGGCTTCCATTGAGCAATCTGGGTCTGCCACTTCATTGGCAACGCTCCCATGTTGATAGCGTAATGGATGATGGTTCCTTCTTGGATATCGTCAATTTCGTCTAAGATATTGAAACTCAAGTCTGGCGGCGTAATGGCTCCCAGGTTCTCAGGTCGGGAGAAGAAAGCAAACACTTCGTCAACAGGGGCGTTGAGAACGATTCGCGTATTGAGCAGGTACCGCGGTCGCCGTTTTTGAAGGTACTGACTTTGGGGCGCGCATGGCTGCGGGCTTTTTTGCTCAAGTGTTTGAATTTTTGTTTCGGAATCAATGATGGCCGATTGCAGTGCTTCGTCCAGCTCTTTGTATTGAAATTTAAACCCATCATCTAAGAGGTGCTTCGGCATGACGCGTTGGCTATTGAGTACAATGGAAGCGGCTTCGCCCAGTAGCATTTTAATGGCAAAGGCGGGTGCAGGCATGAACGAGGGACGTTTTAAAACGGCGGCCAGTGTGGTTCCAAATTCACGGGAGGTGGAGGGCGAGGGTGCGGTGAGATTGTAGATACCTGCTGAACTTTCGTTCTCGAGCATAAAGCATATAGCCTCTATAACATCATGTAGATGCACCCAGGGCATATACTGATTGCCGTTACCAAGTGCTCCACCGAGACCGGCCTGAAACACAGGCAGCATCTTTGTAAGTGCACCGCCGCCATGGCCAAGGATGACACCAATGCGCATGATGGCAGTACGCACGTCGTGTTTTTTCGCTTCAAGTGCTGCGGTTTCCCACTGCTCGCAGAGCGTGGCTAGGAATCCGTCGCCTTGGTCACTGGATTCGGTGAGTACATCATCACCGCGGTTACCGTAGAAGCCAACGGCACTGGCGGAGACGAGGACCTTTGGCTTGTTCGGTGAGGTAGCAATGGCGTCGACAATTCGTTTTGTTAAGTCTGTGCGGCTATTCACCAGCCGCTCTTTATAGGCTGCACTCCAGCGCTTACCAGCGACGGGTTCTCCGGCGAGATTGATGACAGCGTCGCATCCGTTGATGCAAGCTTGAAGCTCCGCATCAGTGCTTTCGGTATGCAGTAATTCGGCTTCGGAGCCCAAAACGCCGCGCGCCTTTGATGGATTTCGTACCCAGGCGACTACTTGGTGTCCTGATCTACGTAGCCTTAGGACGGTCGCTCTTCCTACAAATCCAGTTGCACCAGTCATAAATATTTTCATTATTCACCTCCGCACCCTAAGTTGGGTACTCCTGAGCGCAATGACCATTGAAAAACCGCAAGCTTGTACCAAGATTTCAGTTATTCCTGAGTTTCGGCGCTCTGCGTCACATATTAGCGTATGATGCTGAAATTAAAGAACTAAAATTTTATTC
>JABJBS010000061.1 GCA_018668695.1 Deltaproteobacteria bacterium | reverse complement strand
GAAGCGTGTGGTAAACTTGAAAGGCACGCCCCAGTGCTCGGCCCACCGGTCTAAATCTTTACCGTAGTAGTTACGTTTAACGTCTGGAAAAGTCATGACGGGTACCATGGGGGTTCCAATGGCCTTAAAAATGGCGCCCAGAAGGACCGGCTTGAGAACCGCATGGGCATTGAATTCGGAGGCCAGCCGAGGCACCTGCGTGGAGCCCAAGTAAGCAAATGGACTTGAGTAGTCGAAATAAAAGTCAAAAGAGGGCTGTGTCATTTTGATACCTTATCTGCTGCACTAAGCGCTGCTTCAACAAAGTTCATTCTGTCTTGTCCCCAGAAAAGCTGATCTCCAACTACAAAGGTCGGCACACCGAAGACGCCGCACTCTACAGCTTCTGCGGTCTTTTGGCGAAGAGTATCTTTGATGGGCTGCTGCGTTGCAAGATTGCTCCACGCGGAATCGAGTCCCGCTTTGTCTAACACACCTGCGACAACATCCGCATCGGCCACATCGAGCCCGTCTATCCAGTAGGCCTTGTAGAGCGCATGCATGGTTTCGACACCTTGGTCGCCAGCAGCGAAGATGGTGCGCATACAGTGAACAGTGCGCCGAGGGTGACCGTTTGGAAAGTTGAGTTCCACGTTCCATAAATCTGCCCAGCGCTGCATATCGAGTAAATTATGGCGTGCTTTACTTGGGGGCATCGAGTTCATGGGAACCGTAGGTGAGCCTACTGATTGTAGGACGCCGCCCAAGAGAATGGGTTTGTAACTTACGGTTGCTCCGCATTTATCGGCCAGCGCTTGGATTTGCGTTGAACCCAAGTAAGCGTAGGGGCAAACGATGTCATAATAAAAATCAACATGGGCCATGGGGTTGTCCTTTACTCACAAGGTGCATCAACGGAATCAGCGGGTTCTAGAATAATAGCACCCTCAGCTCTGCCTACGCTCTCTAGAAAGCAGGTATACTGATGGCGCGATCCTTCTTGATTAAAGACTACATAATGCCCGAGGGTGTGGGGCGCTGCAAAGCTGACCACACCAGAGGTGTAGCCTTCGAAATTACTTTGGACTGGAAGGGCCTGTGTTGAGCGGCCGGCAAGTTCGAGGCGCTCGTTAAGAATAGGCTCTACAAAACCGCCAGCAATTGGGGTTCCTAAACTGATGGCCAATGCAGCTTGGGAACGAGGATGGAAATAACCATCTCGGTACCCAGCGGTCATAAGAATATCCTTTGGAGCAAACCCGGGATGGGGATCAAGAGATACGTAGGGACCTTTGGCAACCGGGTCGACTTTATCCCAAAGACTTTGAAATGTGTGCAGGAGTGGATGGGCTAGATGAATGTCGGGCTGCCCATCGAAAATTAGGAGCTCAAGTGTGGGTTTGAGGTCGAGAGGTTCAAGCGCAGTGTTGGCTATTTCTATGAGCATGCCTCCGGAGCCGGAAAAGACAACACCCTTCACGCGGGGGTCTACGGTTGCCCATGCTACACCAATGGTGCTTCCCATACTTTGGCCCATGGCACTCAGGCGATTCGGATTGAATTGAATCAAATCATTCGCACCGTTTCCTGCGTTTAGGTTTGGGGAGAGGGAGGCATCAACGGATGTTGCAAGCATGAGGCGAGACAAGATGGTGAGTTCCATGGCAGAGACGTGAAAGTTATCAATGGTTCCATCTATATTACCGAGGATATTATAGAGCATCAGACCATTTTGGTCGGGAGGATTGTGACGGGTTCCGTGAAGAGGGAAGTCAAAGCCGACGGTTGCGATGCCGCGTCGTGCGAGCCATTCCGCGGGACCGGTACCAGGCTCAGGGTTTTCGCGAAGTTCTTCTTCAACCTCTTCTTGAGGGCCGCGGGTGATGGCTTGATACCAGTTTCCGCCAGATCCATGCATGTAGATTGTTAATGGAAAGCCGCCATCGGGCTGAGCGCTTTTGGGAATGGTTAGGGCAAGCTTAACGTCTTGATATGAACGGATCAGAGGGTTTCCATCTTCATCCCAAGCAATACGCCCCTCACCAGAACGGGAGTAAGGCCGCTCATCGTGCTGAATCACAGGTACCTCGTAGGTACCCACTAAGACTTGGTAGCTTTCATAGTCTTCGCGAACTTCCCATGCTTCTTTGAGTGTGGGTGTGGGGAGGCTTTCTGCCCAGTTGGCAAGTTTAAGTAAGAGTGCATTGGGGTCCAAAGTGGAGAATACAGCAGCTCCGCTTACACTGCCCAAATCAAAATCTTCGAGAGCCAAGGTAGCCTTGAGAGCACTTAAGTGGGCTTCTATTTTTTCACCGCCGTCATCCACAAACGCTTCGTGAAATTCTTGGCTTCGGCCAACCCGTGTACCGTCCGGTGCGAGTACTTTATCGGTGACGACAAGCGCGTACTCGGAATTGGGCTCTCTCAAAAAGCCAAAGACTGGAATGGCGGCGATGTAGTTTGCAGGTGACCAGGCATCTGGTTCTTCGTGAAAACTGACATCAATGGGAATGCGCTCCCCACGTCTTGCCGAACCTTCTTGAACATTGATGAGAAACACGCTGGCATCGGGGAGCAAGGAAGCGGCCGCAGTTTGTGGAAGGCTTGCCGTGGCAATAATACCGCTCATGGGTGCGAAAACTCCAGAGGAGAGCCCCCAACCGTTTTGCAGTCGCCGGTCTGCAGTGGTCAGCCACATTTTAAGGTAATCGTTTGACCTGTTGTCGGGCCAGTTAGAGAGCCCGTAGCTACCGTCATCTTGGCGACGCAGATCACTAGGCAGTGGCATATCCCAAAATTCGCTGCTTTCTGTATCAAACTTCATTTGCACAGAGCGCTCGACCCAGTCTGGCGAACAGGCTGATTGTGAGCACGGAACAATAAGTATCAAGCATAGAAAGGCTATGGTGCGCTGCATAATGACTCCCCGGTAATCTGAAAACCCATGAATGTATTGATTAACTCAATTGGCCGCGGCTGACTATGGCCTTTCACGGATCTCTCAGGTAGGCAGCTGGCGGGAGAGAATTTCTATGGCACGAAGAAAAAGGTCGATATCACTACCGGTCACGCTGGCATCGGTGACCGTAGCATTGAGTATAGCGCTTTTGGTGGGCTGGATTTTACTCATCATGCGCAACTGGGAACTTACTCAGGTCACTCAAGATGTTTGGCTCCTGGTTGCCGGGGTCATTTCTTTTGTTGTGATCATGACGGTTCTGGTTCTTTTTGTAATCTTTCTCGCCCGAGAAATTCTTGAGGTGCGCCGTCAAGATAGCTTTATCGATTCGGTAACACACGAGCTGAAGAGTCCGCTGGCCTCGCTTTTGTTGATGGTACAAACGCTGCAGCGACACAACTTAGATGAAGCACGCCGTGGAGAGTTACTCGAGATGATGGCTGATGACATCGACAGACTTTCCGTGTTTGTGGATGACGTTTTGGTTGCCAGTCGGGTAGCCTTCGGTAAAACAACGCACCGGCT
>JABJBS010000060.1 GCA_018668695.1 Deltaproteobacteria bacterium | reverse complement strand
CGCCCAAAAACCGTCATTCATAAATGACATGAGCTTACTGCCGTTGGCCAAAGCCTTAATGTATCCGTAACGCACAATACAGGTCTCAACATCGGGTGGGATAAAATCGAGAAACTCAGGCTCTAGAATCTGAACACCTGTAAACATCACCGACTTTAAGCCTTCTTGCAGCTCACCTTGGCCGAGGATTCTGCCAATGCGACCAGCTTCATCGATTTCGATTTGGCCATAATCTTCTTGGTCATCTCCCTGTCGAACAACCATCGTCGCTAAAGCTTCACTTTCGCGGTGCTGTTCAATCGCTGCGCCGAGGTCAACATCAATTAGGGTATCGCTGTTCACAACGACGAAAGTTGAGTCACTGAGTTCTTCACGCATCCGGCGTAAACCGCCGCCCGTACCTAAAATCTCTTCTTCGACGCTGTAGGTGATTTTAACGCCGTAGTCGCTTCCATCACCTAAATATTCCTGACACTTCGCCGCGAGGTGATGCACGTTCACAATCACTTCAGTGATGCCGTGATGAGCCAGTAATTTAATCGCGTAACCGATAAGTGGAAGATTCCCAACGGGCAAAAGCGGCTTGGGAGTATGCTCTGTAATGGGAAGCATACGCTTACCAAAACCAGCTGCCAGTATAAAACCCTTCATGTCTTTGCCACCGAATCTACCTGGTTCTTCATCACTAGAAGCTCCAACAGGCTATTGATGCGAGCGCGTCTTATCAGAAGCATCACGCCCTGCCATGGTGTCCGCACCATCACGGTAAACACCAAACACACGTCGACTCACCAAATCTTTTGTTTCTCGAACAACAATGGTCACGATATTGGAACCATCTTCCACTGGTAGATCCATGGGTACTTCAATTCGATAAAGTCCATCCACCAGAGGGATCTCTGAAAGCGCCTTGTACAAAACTTTCTTATCATTCACGTAAACATACATGTCATTTAAACCCTCAGCGTCTTCGACCACTGCTGAGAATTTTAGATTGGAACCAGAGAGCCGAGTTTCCATCGTGCTTAAAGTAATGCGCGGCGCAGCTTGGCCCACGTTCCACTTCATCGGCTTCTTGCTAACTTTACCCTTGCGCGGCTTCACGTTGGCAAACGATACGAAACCATAACCATCACCAAAACGTACGCGGCGATAGCCTTTACCAAATACAGCTTCACTGCGCACCACACTGCCCACGGGAAGTGTACCCACCGTCATCGAGCTATCACTGGCAGCGGCATAAACTGCAACCGGCTTGTCACCTTTAACCACAACATTACGTGATTCCTTTTGACCTTTGACACCTTTGGTCACCGGCATTGCAATCACTTCGTTCACCGATGCGCCAAGTTCCGAATCCCAGATGCCAAGTCTGAGCTTTACCGGCCCGTCCTCAGGTGATTCGCTCACGCGAAAATCAAGATAGCCGACCTTAGATTCACCGGCCGCCAGTTTACCGAGGGTTGCACGGCCCACTTTTAAGAACATCGAGCTACCACTCATATTCTTTGCTGTGACCATTACCTCACCGCCAGAACCTTTGCCGATGTTGCTGACACGAATTTTCATCCGAACTTTTTCGCCAACTTGTAAGAGGCCATCTCCATTGCCGTTGCTGCGATCATCAAGCTGATACTGGTAGGCAAAGTGGGGTTTGGCTTGCGACTTTACGTCGGCAAATGCTGAAGCCGAGATGTTGTTACCAAGTCCGCCTTGATCTCCGATTTTAAAATTAACTAAATCACTGCGGCTTCCGAGGCCTGGCGGCAACTTAATCTTCGTTTCCCAAGATCGTGTCTCACCAGCCTTAAGTCGCCCAAAGGCAAACTCAAGTTTATCAAAAAATGGGTTGTCCGACTCTGTGACTCCGTAAACTTGCTCAAGTTGAGTTGATGTAATGTTTTTCGCAGTTGCTTTTAGAGTAAGTTCATCGCCAGAGCGAAAACCTTTCTCACTGGCTCCAACAAACTCCAGAGTAGCTTCCACTCCGCTTTCAGCCGGCGCCTGAAGCTTTTTAGAGGTCTTCCACGGCACACCCATTTTTTCAAAACGGTCTGCGATTCTCTTGGCTTCTACTGCGCTGCGGCTTGCAAAGAGTTCAGCCGAGTCTTTGAGTAAATCTTTACGCTTAATCGAGTTACTCCCCACTAGGATTTCGCGGGCCAGACCAATCTCGAAATCTACGGTGAATGCATCGTCGTTGTATTCTGCCTCAGGATCAGGCTCTTTCTCGTCTTCAACGAGATGAACCATACGCACAAACTTAGCAGGTTCTTCTTCAAGACCTTCGCTGTGGTCGAGGTGCTTGTTGAGATCCTTTTCACGTGGGTGTTCATCATCAACAAACACTTGGATGCGTTCATCGGTAATACTTGCCGGAATCAATTCAACATCTGGCTCAATACCAACGGACTGAATAGATATATCGCCAGGCGTTAGGTACTGCGCGATGGTAAGCTTAAGAGCTGAACGATCTTGAAAGTCATAGAGCACCTGAACAGAGCCCTTACCAAAAGTTTGTTGACCAACAACAATACCCCGGTTTTGGTTCTTAATGGCACCGGCCACAATCTCTGATGCTGAAGCACTGCCGCCATTCACCAGGACCACGATGGGGTAATCCATCTCAGTTCCAGCAAAATGTGCAGGGATGACTTCGCGCTTACGATTGCCTTCGCCCACTGTGATGACCAAAGCACCATGGTCGATGAAGCGGTCAGAAATCAGCTTGGCTTGGTCGAGTAGACCACCTGGATTGTTTCTCAAATCCAACACCAGGCCCTTGAGTTCATCGCTGTTCTCGACCTTGAGCTTCTCAAGATGCATATTCAAATCGTCGTAAGTATTGCCTTGGAAGTTTTTAATCTTCACGTAACCCACGCCATCTGCAAGCAACTTACTGGTAACGCTTTCAATTTTAATGATGGCTCGTCGCAGCTGAAATTTACGCGGCTCGCTCCATTTTTTACGCTGTACCCAAATATCAACAGGCGTTCCCGGCTTTCCGCGCAATCGCGAAACAGCTTCCTCAAGTCCCATATTGACCGTTGACTCGGCGCCTATCTTTACAATTTTATCTCGAGCTTTCAGCCCCGCACGCGATGCTGGTGTACCGCTGATAGGAGACATAATCGTGAGTGAGCCATCTCGAATCGAAATAACGATTCCCAGTCCGCCAAACTCACCTTTAGTTGAAAGCTTTACCTCGTCGAAACTCTCAGGTCTCAAAAGAACCGAGTGTGGATCAAGTGTTGAAAGCATTCCATTGATCGCAGCATATTCGATGCCCTTACGTTCATCTTCTTCTGAGACAGTATTTTGCATGAACCGGAAAATATCACGCAGCGCCATGGTGACTTCCCAAATCTGGTTCATCTCTCCAAGCTCAAAAACACGTGACTGCTTACCCACTTGAACGGTTAGGCGATTCTTCTCAAGCTCTTCACGAACGATAACTTCAGGCACTGATTTCTCAACATAGTCGAGGGCAGCCAGAAACATTTCACGAGGCTTCACGCGCTCAGGATCAACATAGTTTTCCCGCACCAAAAGCATCACGCGGCTCAAGGTCTGGTGGGAAGCAAGGTCGTAGCCTGAGTTAAAAAATCCACCTGAACCGGGTGCCGCTGAATCAGAAGACGCAAGTTGCGACTCTGAAGCTGACTGGTTCGATAATTCAGGATTCAAATCAGGATAGACCGTCAGAGCTACGGCGGCTACCGTCACCAAAAGACTTAGCATTAAAGTTACTCTCTTATTCTTGAACAACGGTGCGCTCCAAGGACGTAAGGCTTTATGCTCCTCCCACGCGCCGCATGAAGAGCATCCCGAACGGTAGTTCGGTAGACTATATAACTAGTGTCTAGTATGGGGCTTGAATTGGTGCAAGAAAACCTCCGCTTTGCTCACAATCCCTCTAAAAGCCCTTTAAATAACGCAGCGCAACACAAAACACTCAACGAGAATCAGATTTTAAACCTCAGCGCCTTCACCCTGTGAAGCAGCTGTGTCATAAAGCACCTGCTATGACTCACCAAATCTGCAAAATATTCCTGCTTTGTCTTATTTTTGGCAATACTTTGGCCTGTCAGTCCGATGGTCAGGCTGAAGTCATTCAAAAAGTGCCTGAAGCCTACACCGAACATCTGCGGGTAGCAGAGTTCCACAGTGATGAAGGCGTCCAAAATCGCATCTTAAATCTGACCTTTCAGGAAACTCAGGCCAGACTTACCTCACTTCTCTTTGAAGCCGAGAGCACCATGACCTTCCGGCGTGGCGAGGAAAAATGGGAACAAAAAGACAACTATGAAGCCGCCGTCGATGCCCTGGGACAACAACGCATCATCTTGAATACTCCCGAGCACCAAGTAGAAGCTTACCTCTTTGGCGACACACTCTACATCGGCCAGGACCAAGGTAAGTTGCGTGAGAAAGATGCTCGAGGCCTAGAACTCTCAGACTGGGGTGAATTGGCCTATTCCAGCCTTGCTCAAGCCCTCGCACCTTTCAGACCCAAACTCAGCTTCTCCCAGCCTTCCCCGGTGGAAGTTGGCAATCGGGCCGCTCTGCGCTTCAACCTTGAAACCAAAGAGGTAACACCGGCGCCAGCGGTCACAGAACTTCCAAGCCACGGCCGCCCAGTTCGTATTCCGGCTCTCTGGAGAGAACTTAGTCAAGCCACGGATATAGAGGGCTACCTCACAATAGATCGCGATACCGGGGTGATTCTACGCTCCAAAATCACTGGTAAATTAGAAGTCTCCGACCGTGAAGTTCACCCCACACAACTGGTTGTTCAGTACCAAAGTGGCATCACCGAGATCGGAAATTCCCAACCATTAACGAAGCCAGAACGTACGAGCCCCGAAGTAAGGCGCTCCGCTCCGGTATCTAAACCACTGCATTTCTTTCGTAAGCAGCTCAAAAAGCAGGCCGATGAGAACCCAAAAGAGGATCAAAAGGGTTAAGATCGCCTGAACTCCCTGTTTAATCTAAGAAAAAAACATTTTTCAATTTACAAAAGGCATAGGCTTACCCTATAGGCCGCGTGTTCGCGCTGAGAAGCGCCACCAAAGGAGTCAGAAGTTGGAAGCAGATAAACTGGCAGGTATTGTCGCCCAGGCAGCACTGGATAAAAAAGGCCAAGATGTATTGGTACTGGATGTCCGCGGCTTGTCCAGCTACGCAGACTTTCTCGTATTGGTCTCTGGAACCAGTGATCGACACGTTGAAGCGATTGCTCAAGGCGCCATTGGTGAGCTCAAGAACAACCACGACTTAATGAATAAAAGTGCTGAAGGCATGCGAAGCGGCCAATGGGCACTCGTTGATTTTGGTGATGTTATTCTTCACGTATTTCATCAGTTTACACGAGATGTCTACGCTCTTGAAGATCTCTGGAGCGAAGCTCCTCGCGAAACCGTCACCGACGAAGAACGCCCACACCAAATGGCATAAGAGCCCTCATGCTCTCTCACCGCGTCATTTGCGTTGGCCGTAAAGCCAAAGATCCCCAACTCGAAAGCGCCGAGCGATACCTCGATCGCTTAAAGAAGTGCACAAAAATTGACCTAATACGCCTTAAAGAAGGTACGATGTCTTCTGAGGGTGATGCCATCTTGAAAAGCATCGATGGATGTCATCAAGTCATTGCCCTCGATGAGCACGGCTTGCAGTGGTCAACCATGGAACTATCAGGACAGATTGTGAAGTGGAGAGACAGTGGTGTGGGATCAGTCGCCTGGATTATTGGCGGTGCCGACGGCTTAGACAGCCGGGTTAAAGAACGCGCCCACAAGACACTCTCACTCACAAAAATGACCCTTCCCCATCGGATGGCCCTGGCTTTGCTTTTAGAGCAGCTCTACCGCGTTGAGCAAATTAGGCTTGGCACGGGCTACCACCGCCCTTAGGGCGTTATTGGGGGTATTCAATGACCGTTCAAACAGATCCCACTGAACAACTTCGCCGTTACAACCGTTACCCTCTCTCCGTAGAGTTTAAATTAAGCGACTCCGAAGACCCTGTGCACGGTGAAATTCTTTTCGACACTGTAAACGTCAGCGCGGGCGGCGCATTTTTACGTTCAGATTTACTCATGGACATTGGCGCCAAAGTCGATGTGACCTTCAGCATGCCTGGACAAGACGAGTCATTTACGACCAAAGCGGTTGTAGCCTGGGTAACCCGCGGTAAGAGCGGCCGAAGAGAGCCTGGCATGGGCATCGAATTCACTGGACTCGATGACAAAGCAAAAGCACTGATCGATGGATTGATTCAAAAGACTCAAGAAACGCGGCTCGGCTAAACGCCTTCATTGTATCGGTTCAATTACCGCAACTCTCAGAGCAGTAGCCCAGCGTATCGTCGCTTCCTACACCCAAAGCACAGCAGAATTCTGCTTCGGAACAACTCGGATTGCTTCCACTAAGATCTGACTCTGGATTCCAAGCTCTATTACAATAACGGTTACACCGGTCGTCGACGCATAAAGAACCTCGATTGCATGGCTGAGAACCCACGGCACAGGTATCACCATCATCCTGAGCAGCTGTTGCATCCAAACACACCAGCTTCTGCTTACCGATGGCACCAACGGGCTGACAATAGGTTGGTTGCCCCGCGGTTGGCGCACAGGTGTCAGTGTAAGCATCCGGACCTGCCAATCCCCACATCACTTCACAACCGACCTGACAGATGCGCGTGCTATCGCTCACCTCAACGCAGGTATCTCCCAAATTGGTACAGTTGTCACCGTTGCATTGACAATCTTCACCGCTCTTACAAACATCTCCCGGCATGCACACGCCGCGAATCGTGCTATCCGAAACCGGCATACAATAATCACCGCGACCATCGACTCCCACATAAGGACAATCATCACTGGTATAAAAATAGCTGCACTTCGTTGTGCAAATGAGCTTCTTCTCCGGCGAGCAAATGTATTGAAAGTCGCATTGTATGTCGTCGGTACAAGTTTGGTTCTTCGCCAAGCTATGTTCCGTGACACATTCTGTAGCGCGGCAACTGTAACCCTCGAGACACGGGTTTTCCGGATCACAACGAAGCCCCTCAGCTTCCCAATCTAAGCTAGCACTGCATCCAACCAACGCTACCAAAGAGAAAAGTACAATCCATGGCCGAGCCATCATCAAAATTCTCCGTTGAGTTGTAAACTGCCGCCGTCCAGCATGGGTACCCACTGAAAACCCCAGCCACTGCCGCTTTGATTCATAACATCGTCAGCTGTAGCGCCCGGATACCAAAGCAGATGCAATAAGGTTCCTGTGATGACCGCTGAAACACCAACGCCAACTAAAATATCGCCGACCAGTGCCTTGTTTTGTCCTGAGCTTTTTAAAGCAGCCGCTTGATCGCTGCCTTGGAAAGGTCCTTGTGAGCCTGCTCGGTATTCATCGTTGTCTTGCTTCGCCAGCGCCCACATAGCACCGCCTGCACCTGCAGCTGCCAGGCCTGCTCCGATACTCGACCAAACCATAACCTGCTTGTAGGTGCTGCAAGCCATTCCCAAACAACTCTCAGCAAATGCCCAGGAATCTGCCGAATCCTTAGCCTTTTGCTCAGGTACCGCCATGGCCATTTCGCTGAACGAGGTTTTGAACAACATCGTTATTTCGCGCTCATATGTCTTTGGAACTGTGTCGTAGGAGAAGAGCTGTTCTCCGGATGCGCGCCACGCTTCTTGAGGCGTTGCGGCATTCAGATCCACCTGAGTGGCGTAAACTTTTACGGTTTCACCCTCAAGACGAACATCAACCAACATCAGAGAATCAATATCCAAAAAGGTACCAATCTCTTCTACTGCCGCGGGCAATGCGGAGCGGTTATCTCCCCTATCGCCGCTTGCCACCGAGTCTACGGCCGCCGCCGCTAGGCTATCAAAATCGTCAAAGTGATCCGTGGGCCGAAGCCGCGCCACTTCTTCAACCGTGCGGCCAGGCTTAACGCGAACGACCCGTCCCCAGCCTCGAAAACCGGGCTTAAGAAGACGAATGTGATGCTGCCCTGCTGTGAGCTCTCCAATATTTCCCGGAGTCACACCTCGAAAAACGCCATCGACATAAATTTTCGCATAGCTTGGATTAGATGAGAGTGAGAGAGAACCACGTTTTTGGGTTTGCCGGATCTTGATGGCTTTTTGAAAATGCTCGCGCATCCCAGGATTGTAGAGTCTCGGGTCGGGCTCAATCTGCGGATAAATCGACCAAGCATCCGCCATGGTCTGCCGAGCTTTATTCTCAGCGCCCTCGAGGCTGTAGATTGCACCCAGGAGCATGTAGATGTCCGCGATCTCCGCGTAGTTGCTCATATGACCGGTATGTCTTTGAAACTTATTGAGCGCCGTTCGCAGGTGCTCTTTGGCTCGATCAAGTTCGAACTCTTCATAGGCCGCCCGGCCCTGCGAGACCGAGACCCGCGCTGCCGCAAAGGATTGCTCGGCCCGCTCGAATGCAGGGTTACCGAGTACAACATCAAAATTTACCAAATCGTAGCGTTTATCTGCCGCAAGCTCAGCCTGAAAATAGTGGCCGACAAAAGCAGCTGCTTTATCACTGCCCGAGCCCGCACCACGGACCACGAGTGCCATACGCGGCGCGGCGTAGGCACTGCCGCACAAGCCTAGAAATACAAAGAAAGTACTCCCAAGAACCCATGTTCTACGAGCCAACTTACGCCGACCACGACGATGACCATTATCCGAACCTATTCGCATGATAAATCGATATCGAAACCAAGCCAGCGGAGCAAGAAAACCGTGTTTTCAAAGGGTTAGAATGCCTCATTTTGGACCCATTCGGAGCAAGATTCATGCTCCAAAGCAAATGACCTGGGTGGGAAACTTGACGAAACGCCTAAATCTGTGAGTTGTAGGGCCCAGATGAAACTTGTTAATTTTTTAGCCATGGCGGCGCTTGCCTATGTAATCGTGTGGATCTACCGGGACCTGCGGGAACAATTACGCGCCAAGGAAGCTGAAAACAGTCCGAAGACCACCAAGCCTCAAGCTTCCTCCAAATCTTATGAGACCCTGGGGATCTCAACCGATGCGACGCTCAAAGAAATCAAGAAAGCTTATCAAGCACTGATACAGCAATATCACCCAGACCGAGTGGCCGACATGGGACCCGAGCTTCGTGATGTGGCTGAAGAACGCACCAAAGAAATCAACGCCGCTTACGAAGAGCTTAAACGCCAACATCGTTAGGATGGTCATGACAGAAAATTCTTATAAAACTCTCTTGGTGACCGATTTAGCGCAGGGCGTGGTCTTGTGTACCTTTAATCGGCCCGATGTCCGCAATGCGCTCGATATCTCGATGGTTGAAGAGATTCGCAGTCTCCTCACAGCACTGACTCTTCGCGACGACGTTCGGGCACTGATTTTTACAGGCGCAGGCGGCAAAGCTTTTATCAGCGGAGCCGATATCGCTCAGCTCAAAGAGCGCGGTAAATTTGATGCGCTCAACCGAATCAACAGCGCTTTGTTTCGCGAGATCGAACAATTCCAGTGGCCCACCATTGCGGCCATCGACGGCTATGCCCTTGGCGGTGGTTGCGAGCTTGCCATGGCTTGCGACATCCGCATCGCAACCCAAAAGTCCAAACTCGGACAGCCCGAAGTGTCTCTGGGTATCATCCCCGGAGCCGGAGCAACTTACAGGTTACCGCGTCTGGTCGGTCAAGGAATGGCCAGAGAGCTTATCTACACTGGTCGCATCATCGATGCTCAGACCGCCGCCGATATCGGGCTTATCAATCGCGTGGTCGAAGCAGAGAGCGTTATGAGCGCAGCCACAGAGCTTGCCGAGGAAATCGCCCGCAACAGTGCCCTGGCGCTTCGTTTTGCCAAGCTGAGCCTAAACAACAGCCTTGAAGCCAGTCCAGAGGCTTGCATGGCTTATGAATCCACTGCCCAGGCATTACTTTTCGAAGATGAAGAAAAACATGCCCGCATGGGTAAATTCCTCGAACGTCGCAAGGCCAAGAAATAGGAACTCAACATGACCGACTCAGCCATCGTGATTCAAAAAGCGGCCATCATTGGCGCAGGTACTATGGGGCATGGCATCGCACAGGTTGCCGCTCAAAGTGGTGCTCAGGTCACGCTCATCGATATCAACCAAGATGCTGTTGAGCGCGGACGCACGGCCATCGAGAACAACCTCAACAAAGGCATCGCCAAGGGCAAAGTCAGTGAAGCTCAACGAGACGAAACTCTCGGGCGTATCACGATCAGTACCGAGTTAAGTGGCTGCAAAGGTGCTAACCTTGTGGTTGAAGCTGCTCCAGAACGCATTGACCTCAAACGCACGATATTTGAGGAAGTTTGTAAACACGTCGCAAGCGATGCACTCCTTGGCTCCAATACGTCCAGCTTAAGCATCACAGAACTTGCCGCCACCTGCACCCACCCCGAGCGATTCATTGGTACTCACTTTTTCAATCCGCCGCATATCTTAAAGCTCTTGGAGCTCATCAAGGCTGAGCAAACTTCTGACTCAACCGTTGAGAAAGCTCGGGCCATGGGCGACCAATTTGGTCGTGAGCTCGTCGTGATCAACGATAGCCCAGGTTTTGCCACCAGCCGCCTTGGTTTGATTCTCGGCATTGAAGCCATGCGCATGGTTCAAGAAGGAGTGGGCAGCCCGGAAGATATCGATCGGGCTATGGAACTTGGTTACCGCCACCCCATGGGACCACTTAAGCTCACAGATCTTGTGGGACTCGACGTCAGACTGGCGATTGCGGAGTATCTGCACAAAGAACTTGGGGAACAATTCCGTCCACCACCGCTTCTGCGCAAGATGGTAAGGGCTGGAAAGCTCGGTAAAAAGAGCGGCGAAGGCTTTTATCGCTGGTAATTCCAGGTACTTAGAGAATAACGCTCTGGGCCTTGATCATTGGGCCAAGGCCCCTTAAAACCGGCTCCACTCGAAGGGAGTCGACCATGTGCGCTGACGTAAGCCAAACAAAGCCTGATCCGATCCAATTTGAAACGCATCCTAGCCGTTACAAGCATCTCAACCTACGTGTTGAAGGGCCTGTAGCCACTTTGGGCATCGATATCAAAGAGAACGAGGGCATGAAGCCTGGCTATGTTCTCAAGCTCAACTCTTACGATTTAAGTGTCGACATCGAGCTTGCCGACGCCATTCAGCGGCTGCGGTTTGAGCATCCTGAAGTAAAATGCGTGATCGTCCAAAGTGACCAGGAAGGTATTTTCTCTTCCGGCGCAAATATCTTCATGCTCGGCGCCTCAACCCACGCCTTCAAGGTTAACTTTTGCAAGTACACCAACGAGACTCGTCTCTCGATGGAAGATGCCACCGAGTTCAGTGACCAGCACTACCTAGCAGCCCTTAATGGCACCTGCTCTGGCGGCGGTTACGAGCTGGCTCTCGCATGTGAAGAAATCATCCTCGTTGATGACCGGCGCTCAGCCGTTTCTCTTCCCGAAGTACCTTACCTCGGCGTGCTACCAGGTACCGGCGGACTCACCCGCGTTGTAGACAAGCGTAAGATTCGCCGCGACCGTGCCGATGTTTTCTGCACCCTTGCAGAAGGTATGAAAGGGAAGCGCGCGAAAAAATGGGGCTTTGTAGACGACGTAGTTCCTATGAGCCGTTTCTCTGAGGCCGTTACCAAGCGTGCTCAAGAGATTGCTGGTGAAGGTCATACCGGCCGTACCGGTATTGAACTTCATGCACTTGAGCCAAACATCACCGACGATGGTATCAGCTACAAGCATGTGAACCTGACCATCGACGATGCTGCACGAACTGCGACCTTGGTTATTACTGGACCTGACGAAGTCTCTGCGTTGCCTGACGGTGATGCGTCGGTAGATTGCAACTGGTACCCGATTCGTATGCACCGTGAGCTTGACGACGCACTTGTTCGTCTCCGGTTCAATCACCCCAATATCGGACTTGTGATTGTAAAGACGCAAGGAGATACGGCGAAGGTCTTAGAACTCGACGCGCAGCTTCTGGCCAATCAAGATAAGTGGTACGTCAAAGAAACTCTGCTTCTCATGAAGCGAGTTCTCAAGCGCATGGACTTAACCGCCAAGAGCTTCTTCGCATTGATTGAAGAAGGTTCGTGCTTCTCAGGTAGCTTTTTAGAATTCGCCCTGGCTGCAGACCGAACGTATATGCTCGACGAAGATGGCGTGACCATTCAGATGAGCGATCTCAACATGGGTACATTCCCAATGGGCAATGGCTTAAGCCGTTTGGAAACTCGCCTCATTGGCGAAACCGAACTCTTCAATGAGATCAAAGGCAACCGAGAAGCCATGGGCGGAATGGATGCCGAAGACGCGGGACTCATTACACTTGCCTATGATGAACTCGATTGGGACGACGAAATTCGCCTCGCACTTGAAGAACGTGCGGGACTGTCTCCAGATGCACTCACCGGTATGGAAGCATCGCTTCGTTTTGCTGGCCCTGAAACTTTAGAGACTAAAATCTTTGGTCGCTTAAGCGCTTGGCAAAACTGGATCTTCCAACGTCCAAATGCCGTAGGCCCTCAAGGAGCACTGACTCTTTACGGAAGCCCTGAAACCGCTGAGTTTGATTACAACCGAACCTAGCTCGAGTGAATTTCTTGTGGTGTTTATTAAAACACCGCACATCCTAAAACATACGTCGCCCGATGGCTGCGCGGCAACGCCCTGCGTCATGCCCACTGGTTTACAAGCCAAGCCAAAGCGCGTAAGGACCACCTGGACTGCCCCCTGAGGGCAGTCCAAAAGCAACCACCAAGCCTATTCGGGAGTTACGATGACCGTCTGTATTAGAAGTTATGTTTGTGCAAACTGGGTCACAGGAACCGGTGAGAAATCTCCGCTTTACAACCCCACCACCGAAGCTGTGGTTGCCGAAACCTCCACCGAAGGTGTGGACTTCAAAGAAGCTCTCGCGTTTGCTCGCGATACCGGCGGACCAGCACTGCGCGCCATGACTTTCGCTGAGCGCGGAGAGATGCTCGTCAACGTAGCGAAAGCCATTCACGAATACCGCGAAGAGCTTATCGACCTCGCCATCCAAAACGGTGGCAATACGCGCTCCGATGCAAAGTTTGATATCGATGGCGCAACCGGCACTCTGTCCTATTATGGAAAACTCGGCCAGAAGCTTGGCGCAGAAAAAGTAATCAACGATGGCGACGTCGTTCAACTTACGCGTAATCCACGCTGGGTCGGGCAGCACCTTTACACCCCGCTTCGCGGAGCAGCCATTCATATTAACGCTTTCAACTTTCCCGCCTGGGGAATGATGGAAAAAGCAGCATGCGCCCTTCTGGCCGGTATGCCCGTCGTGACCAAGCCTGCAACCAGCACCGCACTTGTGGCCTACCGCATGGCGGAGATTGCAATTGAATCAGGGCTTTTACCTAAGGGCAGCTTCTCCTTTATCGGCGGCAACCCTGGCGACCTACTCGACCACGCTGACTGGCAAGACGTCATCGCATTTACTGGCTCCTCAGACACGGGGCTTATGATTCGCAGCCGAGAAAACATTCTCAAGCATAACGTGCGGGTAAATGTTGAAGCCGACAGCCTCAACGCAGCTGTCCTCGGGCCGGACCTAAGCACCGACGACGAAACTTACGACCTCTTCCTTCGCGAAGTCGCTAAAGATATGACCCAAAAAGCTGGGCAAAAGTGTACCGCAATTCGTAGAATCTTGATCCCCAAAGACATGATGGATTCAGTTAAGGAAGACCTTAGCCGCGAGATAGCGACCGCACGGGTGGGCAACCCCGCTGAAAAAGGCGTAAAAGTTGGCCCACTGGCTACCGCTCGCCAAGTTAAAGATGCCCATACCGGTCTTGAAAGACTCAAAGAAGTTGCAACACCGGTTTACGGTGACGGTGGCCGAGCAGAATTGGTCGGCGTTGAGGGCGACAAAGGTTATTTCTTCTCACCCGTTCTTCTCGAAGCGAAGGATGCAAAAGCACCTGCGATTCATGACCGTGAAATCTTTGGCCCGGTGGCCACTTTGATTCCTTACAGCGGAAGCGCTGAAGAAGCGGCAGAGCTGCTCGGACTTGGTCGCGGAAGCTTGGTTTCAAGTGTTTATAGCGACAAAGCAGATTTCGCACTCAGCATGACGCTTGAAGTAGCACCCTTCTTAGGTAGGCTTCATCTGGCAAGTAAGAAAGTCGCTGAACTCTCAGCCGGACCCGGTGTGGTCATGCCAACACTTGTTCACGGCGGCCCAGGGCGTGCAGGAGGCGGTGAAGAACTCGGCGGTGAGCGTGGACTAACCTTCTACATGCAGCGAACAGCTGTGCAGGGTTATCAACCTCTTCTCGAAAAACTCAAATAATCATGATTGCCCTGGTAACTGGAGCCAATGGGCTTCTCGGCAATCATATCGTTCAGGCGCTTTTGCAAAAAGGCCACAGCGTGCGCGCTATGGTCCGCAAAACAAGCAACCTTAAAGCGCTTAAAGGCCTCGATATAGACTACGCTTACGGCGACGTAAGAGACGGGCAAGCTTTAAGAGCTGCCGCCGATGGCTGCGACACCATCTTTCACACAGCTGCGGTCTTTTCCTACTGGGGATTTTCTCAAGAAGAAATGGACCAAACGGCCCGTCAGGGTGCCATCAATGCAGTTGACGCCGCTAAAGACGCTGGCGTGAAAAGGCTCGTTCTCACCTCCAGTGCAGGGGTTCTTGGGCGCAACACCGACCAAACGCCGATGACTGAAAAGTCAGCTCCTAATCTCGACTCGATGCCGCAATATTTTCAGAGTAAGGCGCTTCAAGAAAAGGTTGCGATGGAGCATGCCCAAGAGCAAAAAGTTGATCTGGTCTGTGCCAACCCTGCGGTCATCCTTGGACCAAACGATCAAAAACCAAGTGCAAGCATGGGAACCATTACCAACTACCTCTTCGATCCTTTCAAATTAACTTGGCCAGGCGGCGTTAATATCGTTCATGCCGAAGATTGTGCCCGTGGGCATGTGCTGCTGGCTGAAAAAGGTGAATCCGGTGAACGTTACCTTCTCGGAGCGGATAATTGGCACTGGAAAAGGGTGCACGAAACCATCAGCCGGCTCTGTAATGTGAGCAAGCCCTCCGTGAGACTGAATTCCAAGACAGCCCTTTTCGGGGCCTCATTGATGGAATTAGGGTCTAAAATCACTGGGAAAGCGCCTCAAGCGACGCGAGATCAAGCCATGCAGGTGGGCCACTACTTTTGGTATAACCACACCAAGGCTTCTCGAATCGGTTATCGGTCACGCTCAACACGTGATGCTATTCTCGATACGCTGGCATGGCTCTTAGACAGCCCACATTTGGACGAAAAACAGCGCAATGGTCTAAAGCCCTCTGTAGAGCTGGAAACAGCCCGCAGGAAACAGCGCTCCAAGTGAGCCAACTGTTTATTATTGCGAAAAATTTCCCGGATAATTGAGCGAATCTGCCAAGATACGATAGAACGTATAAAGGGTAAGTAAATGAACGCCATATGGCGGGATGGAATATGAGCGATAAAGGCACAATTTTAATTGTCGACGACAGTGAGCCACACCGCGCAGTCATTGCTCGGGAGCTTGAGAAGGTCGGCTATAACACCGCTACAGCAGACAGTGGAGCCAAAGCCATTCAAGCGGTGGCGCAAGAAGCCATTGATCTTGTTTTACTCGACGTTGTCATGCCTGGACTCGATGGTTTTACGACCCTACGACAGCTACGCCGCAACAACACCACCCAGTCACTGCCCATTATTATGCTCACCGCTCGCGATGATGCCGAAGATGTCATTCAAGCACTCAGGCTCGGGGCCAACGACTACGCTGTGAAGCCAATTAGACTCAGTGAGCTGATGGGGCGAATCGAAACGCATCTTAAATTAAAACGCGGCAAGGATGAGAAACTCGGCCACTACCGACTTATCGGCAAGCTGGGTGAAGGTGCCATGGGCATCGTTTACGAAGCCGAAGAAATCAATGGAGAAGGACGGGCAGCCTTAAAAGTCTTGCCGCGTTCACTCACCTTGAAAAAGCAAGCCGTCCAACGCTTTCTTCAAGAAGGTTCTTTGATCTCAAAAGCAAATCACAAAAATGTAGTGAAGCTCTTTGATATTGGTCGTGACGGGGAAACCTACTACATCGCCATGGAATTGGTCATTGGTGAAACACTCGACAAACTCGCCCGGCGCAAACCGATGGAGCCTCAGCACTGCTTACAAGTAAGCCGCCAAGTCGCATTGGGACTCGAGCACCTTTATGAAGTCGGTGTAATCCATCGCGATATTAAGCCGCAAAATATTATGATCAATGCCAACGGTGATGTGAAAATTGCCGACTTTGGAATCGCCCGTGATACCAGCCGCGACCACCGGCTTACCCAAGAAGGCACCGGGCTCGGAAGCCTCGTGTATTCTGCGCCAGAACAAATTGGTGGCAAGGCTCAGCATCACGCAGATATGTATTCGCTTGGCTGCACCATGTTTGAAATGCTCGCCGGCCAATCCCCTTTTCCACGCGATAAAAATATCGAGTGGATGATTGAAGCGAAATACAAAAAAGTACCGAAGTTGCGTGATACGCGAAAAGATACGCCCAAAGAAATCGAAGCCTTGGTGCACCGCCTCATGCAGCCCAAGCCGCAGCAACGATTCGAGAGCTACCAAGATCTAATCGCCGCCATTGACGCTTTGATTGTTGTAGAAGAATAAAAGCGCCTTACGGGCTTGGAACTCCATGCCCAATCCCCAACACCCTTGGAAGATAAGTCTCATAATCGAATTGGTCTGAGTGCTCTTCGTTGTGGCATCCCGTACAAGTTGACTCGGTAGGCTTACGCACAAACTGAGTGCTCCACTGACTTCGATCCCCGGGCGCGAGTGAATGAGATTTCGCCGGGCCGTGGCAATTCTCACAGCCAACATTCGCAAACGGCTTTACATCTTGAAGCCTGCAATACCCGCCTGGTTTTTCGAAACCAACGCTATGACAACCCACGCAGCCCACGTCACAGTCCTTGCCTTTGTCCTGCAGTGTTTTCCAAGCATGGCTGTGCGCAGTTTTTTCATAAACCTCATAAGCGGCGACATGGCAGGTTCGACATGTTTGAGAACCCGCATACTCCTCGGTTTCTGACTGCACAGGCGGACACTTTAAGTCTTCGTGCGCGGCAAGAGTGAGCTTACAAAGAGACTTATTGTATTTGGTTAATACCTGCGTCGCCCAGCTCTGCGCCGCCGTATCTTGGCTGACCTCGTCAATTTCCCAGGTAACATAGCGCCCCTCTGGCGGTGTCGTTTGAATGGCCGCCAACTGCGCTTTAAGCTCCTCAAGCTTTGCACTGCGGGCCTCACGGCCAGGTCCCGGCTCCATCCGCTCAAGAGCACTTTCTAAACGGCTCATGCGCTTATCCAGTGCGCTCCTCTGACTTCTGCCTTCATCGTAATAACGAAAAGCGCCCGTGCCCTTCATGTGGAAGGTCAAGCTACCTAACCTCTGGCCACGGTCTCCTGCTTCAACCACTAAAGAATGACCTATTACCCGGGGTGCTCGAACTTCGTCTTCCCCACCAAGAACAATGATATCCACGCCGTCAATTTTCGCCGCCAAAGCCTCTCCCTCAGCTCCCCCGATTCCAACAAGGGCAAGCACCATGACCGCTCCTTGCCGGCGCAGCGCCAAAGCTCCTTGCGTATAACTATCGGCTTGATTCGATGCCTCAGCACCCGCGACTCCAATGATTCCAACTTTATGACCCCCGATTGTTCGCAACGCGCTGTCGGCTTTAAATCGTAATTCCGATGGGCCGCGAAGTCCGGAAAAAACCGGCAAGCGAAATGATTCTGCAAACTCTTGAAGACGCTGTGCACCCACTTCCACGTCGCGCTGGCCCGGCAAAATACCCATGGGTTTCAAGTTCTCAAGCACACTTGCTATGGCCCGAGCTTTTTCGTGTTCTTGCTGCACACGATGGCCTGGCGGGTTATCCAGTTCATAAAAAGTATTGCCGACTAAAAGAAGACCGAATGCTCCCGTCGCGTTTCGTTCAGAAACCAGCCCAGCCATACGGTCCAGTCCGCCCAAAGGGCGCGAGGTACAACCGCATGGCTCCGTGACCCCTCCCAGACCAGTTATAAAACCGATGCTGAATTCAGTCGTTGGCTTTTCCTCCAACGCTGTACTCTTACAACCGATTAAGCTGAGCCCAACCGCAAGAATCAATAAACACGTTTTATGCCACTGCATGACCAGGTCCTATACTGACAGAATTTTTCCTTCCTCAATATTTTAAGCTTGAAGGCATAAGAGAAATTTCATGCTCGGGAATCATTTGCTCCCCAAGCCTGGTTCTTTCGCTCACTGAGCCACACAAGCACATGATGAGGAATGAGACGTTAGTAACTTCGTCGCCCAAGGCAGCGGGCGATACTCGGGAGTAATCTGTTCAACGCTCCAACTGACATAACGTCCCTTGGGAGGCGAGGGTTGAAACGTCTTGATTTGAGTTCTTAATTCTTCGAGTTTCGTAATCCCTGTATCGCGGCCAGGTCCCGGCTCGATACTTTCTAAAGCCGCGCTCAAACGCTCGATGCTTTCATTTAAGGACTTTTTCTGACTTCTGCCCTCGTCATAAAAACGAAAAGGACCGTCGCCTTTCATGTGAAAATTCAAGCTACCCAAGTGCTGACCTTGGCTACCTGCCTCGACCACCAACGAACCCGCGATTACTCG
>JABJBS010000059.1 GCA_018668695.1 Deltaproteobacteria bacterium | reverse complement strand
GCAAGCTCAAGAGGTCGATCCCGGGCCCATGTACACACCTGGATCTGCCTCATACGAATGTTCTGGGTGCCAGCGAGGGATGCCGGGGCCGGGTAGCTTTCACGAGGTTGATGGAGCCTATTATTGCCCGGATTGCTTCTATGCAAATAAGGCCCAAGCTAAAGCGGCTGAGCCCATGGCTCCTCAGATAGAGCCTACATTAGCGGCGGCTGAGCCAATCGAACCGCTCACCCAAACGCCGGGTGCGGGGGAAAAGTGTGATGCCTGTATGCGCCCTCTGGTACGCCACTGTTTCGAAATACTTTCGGGCTTTAGTATTTGCAGGGCCTGTACCTCGAGTAATGAAGACTTGGCTCTAACCATCGCAAAGGTGCGTCATAAACGTCACCTTGAAGCGATTGCGCAAGGTCTTGCGTCTGGCCAATCTTAGGGAAGTCTCTTAAAACCAGGTAAATTCCTGAAGTTTCGGGCTCAGGGCTCTTTGAGCGCTTGAAAGATATCCAATCGTCATTTCAATTTGTTCGCGACTGGCCCAAATCATGGAGTCGATGGAACCCCCGTCAATTTGCAAAACGACTGCACCTTGCTCCGTGCGAGCGTTGGTAGGCAATGCACCGCCAGCGCTAAGGTACGAATATTTGCCAAAGCTTGCGCCGCGTTCAAGGTAGAGCCGAACTGTCTCGTCGCTATGAAGAGTGATGTCCCCAGAACCTACGATATAAAGATGCTGGCTTGGTTCACCTTGTTGGTACAAAGATTCTCCGGGTTCGAGTGTGATAATCTGAGCGCTTATCAAAAGCTGCTGAAGGGCTGTGCGGTCTAATTTTTCGAAAAGCGCACAGCTTTTCACCAAGAGTTCTTGTTCGATAAGACTGTTGAGATCCCGTGAATCATTTTGCTTATTGGCAGAAGGGGTGGGAGAGATTTTTTCTTCGCGCTTGGTCAGGGCACTGATTATTTGCAGCAAAAGGCCTTCAAGGACCGATAAATAGAGGGGTAAGTTGTATTGCAGAAGCAGACTAAAATCTTCTCGGCTCAATACCATGATGTGACTGTCGGTTTCGGCGTGAGTGGTCTCGTGCACGAGTTCTGCGCCAACGAGCGCTTCGTCTCCAAAACACTGACCTTCGCGAAAGTGTTCTTCCGTACTTTTTAAAGCACCGGTTTCGACAACGTAGAGGGAGTTTTGTGGGAGTCCTTTGGTAACAACGACATCACCCTCCTTAACTTCTCTAATCTCGAAGCAGTTGAGTGCTTCTGCCAGCATCGCTTTAGAGCAACGGGAGAATATATCGATGTTTTGAAGCCGTTGTACCTTACGCTCAAGGTAGATGTTCTTGAGTGAGTGGGTTCCCGTATCGACACTGCCAGAGCGCGTGAGTTCGTCGAAAAACCATCCTGCACATACCGCAAGCCAAGCTGAGCGACTGGCAAATTGCCCGTTTGCCATCAACATGAGGTCGTTAAGGGGTTCCGAGAGCTCCTCGTTGTAGATGTTTGCAAGCTTCTGAACTCGGGTCGCTTGGTCAAGAGGTTCAATCAGTGGAACAAGGCGTTTTGCGATATGCCCCGGTAAGCTTTGCTCAACCAGCTCGCAGTAGAATGCGATGTCTTTGGTTTGGCCCAGGTAAATACTGGCGTACATGCGCCGAAAAGGTAGGTTGGGGGCAAAGAAGCATGCCAGCAAAAGCATCCGCTGAATGACCTTTTCAAATTCGTGCTGAAGTGTTTCCCGCAGGTGGATAGCACCCTGCATTGTTGCATCCGCGTAGGCGGTGAGTGCTTGAAGCAAAGTGATGGCGCGCTTTCCTTCAAGGTTGATGCGTGCTTCGATTTGATTGAAATGAACAGAGTTGGCCTTGAAGTCCGCGTCATGGAGAGCGTAAAGCAGCTCTTCTTCAAGCTCTGGGTCACTGTTTTCAAGATGTTCAAAGAGTAGGTTTGAACTTATCTCACTCTTCATCTTACCCAGCAAAACCAGGATATGGCGGCGAATTCGAAAAGACTGGTCGTCGTCGCCGTAGGCTTCCCAGAGAGCATCGATGGAGGATTCACCAGATTCACTTAACGATTGAAGGGCAATCGCTTCAAGTTGAGGTTCTGAGAGTGCGTTGAGGGTGGCTCCTAGCAACTGAGGTGCTGCGAGCTGACCGGCGGCTTCGAGTGCTGTTTGGCGGACAAGGAGGTGTTCGTCGTTTAGTAAATCTTCCAGGCCATGATAAAATGAAGGGTTCTCAATCTCTCCAATAGCTTGAGCCGCGAGTGCACGTTCAGAAGGTGTCTCGGAGCGTTCGAGAGCTTGGAGCCGAGTACCAGCTGCAATAATAGAGCGAAGCCCCCCGTGTTTGATGAGCGAGGTCAGGGCCGTTAAGAGAAGACGGGAATGGCTGACCTGCAAAAAAGGAGTCAGGATATCGTGGCTGCGCTCTGGGTTAGATTCGGCAATGGCTTTTAAGACCGTGGCCTTCACTGCAGGGGAGACCTCATTGGCGAGAACTTCGACGAGCTGGTCCGTGGACTCTTCTTTAAGGTCTTGGGCAATGCTCTCGATGGCATGACGCCTAACAAGTGATTGTGGGTGTTGGAGCAATTCTGGGTAAAGAGGTCTTAAGCGTTCAGGCCTGAGTTTGAGGAGTAAATCTAAACTGTAGATAACCTCTTCAGCCCGCTGTGATGAAAGCCCTGCCTCGAGCAATTGCAGGCTGTGCTTATCATTTAAACCCAATTCAATATTGTGCATCCGCCGTGAGCCGACCGCGAAGGTAAGAACCTTGGGGTAGAGAAGACCGGTTTGGCGGCAGATGACAATCATTGTGATGCCGGAGACAAAAATCAACGTACAAAAGAGTGCGGTGGTTGGAGTGGTGATGCTCTTGAGCGCAAGCAGCAAAAGACCCACTCCGGCTCCAGCAAGCGGCCCGGCAATGGTGATGGAATAGTTGTGGGCTTTTGATCCCAGCTCTTTAGGCAACGGGTGAAAGAGGGAATGAAAGCTTGGATTGAATACAGTGGGCGTAAGGCACCGTTCGGCAACTCGCATCACAGTCAAAATGGCCAAAATCCAAATGGTAGCTGGGAGCAAAGCTGCGGTGCTTGCGCCTAGGATTGCCAGTACCACGACCACGATGGGTGTGATCTGGAGCATGCTAATGGTTCCGAACCGCTCAACAATGGTTCGAGCACTGATTGCGCCCAGAATAATGGAGCCAAGAGCGGTGGCGGCGGATGTATAGCTTAGAAAGCTTGCCAATGCCTCGGCCGTGAGAAAGTTGCTGTGAACTTCAGTTAGAAAAGCATTGTCGATTGAAAAGTAGAGAGCAGATATGGCGGCTTGAAGTGCGAGAACAAGCTTCATGTAGCGTTTATAGGTAGACTCTTCGTCTTCAGATAACCCAGCCGAGACGGCGGCTTGTTCCGCTCTTTTTTCTTCCTCTTCTTCTTCTTGAATGCTCCCCGCCTTCAAAATTTGAGACTGATTGAAGAAGGCTGAAATCATCGTGACGATGGATAGAAAAAGTAAGTTTTCGGTACCGATGATGGGCAGTAGGCTTGGAACCAAAAGGCCTGCAATGAGAGTCGTGAATTTATCGCCGGCCGTGATCAAGCCATAAAGTCGTTTACTCTGCCTTAACGTAAAGACAGCGTTGGCGGTACCCCAAAGAGACATGGAGAGCAGTCTGAATGTAATGAGGTAAAAAATGGGGAGCGCTACGATGCTTAGATAGCTGCTTTCTAAAACGTCTAAAGAAAAACGCATGCCCACCAGCATACAAATCGTGAGGGCAAGTGAGAGCCGGTAAGCTTTGAGGGAGCTGTGTGTTTTGGCGTAACGTGAAAAGGTTGTTCCGAAGATAGGAAGAATCAAGCCTGCGACGATGTAGATAGTTGGCAGCTCTGATGCGGAGAGAGTTTCTAGAAATATCGCAAACACAGCAGTTCGCGTGAATAAGTTTTGAAGACCGATGAGTAAGGCTTGAATAAAGACTCGGCTAACAAGTTTGCGTTCGTTCGATTCAACACCGAGCAGCTGACTTAATTTTTCGGTGGTATCTGGCAACATCGTATCGGCCATCTTCTCAGCCGAAGCCATAAGCTTTGGCGGGTTGAATCAACCGTTTAGTCTAATTCTGTGGAGATGAGCAACTGAAAGGCGCGTCCTGGTTGCGGTAAAAGCGAGTTTAGACCGCCGGCGCTGCCTTTGTCGGCACCGGCTTCGAAGAGACCTTCAATGTCTCCAGAGTTTGCCGCACCGATACCTGGGTGAAAATAACGGGCATCCGTGAGGTTGGTTACGGTTAAGCTCATATTCAGGCCGTGAAGACCAATGTTTTTGACCATCACGCTGGCGTCCAATGTGACGTAAGGGTCTATTTTTGCAATTGAATTTGAACTTACAGTGACGCGTTTGTTGACGTAGCGAGCAAGGGCTGTGACCACGAGACGATTGATGGGTTTGGCGGTAATTCCGCCTTTGATTTGTAGGTTCGCGATATCACCAATCCAGCATTCACGATTCGTTAAGTTGTGACCCATCACGCCGTTTGAGATGTAATCGGCTCGGCTCTTCTCATTGCATGCGCTGGAGTAAGGTGCTCGGCGGGTTAGAGGGTACCAAGTCACATAGGTCCAGAGTTTCAATTGCTTCATTTGGGGAACCGGTATGGATGCAATCGCAGCCAGATCCACCCCTAGGATTTCAGCGGCGTAAAAATCAGTAGATTTGTTCGCAAAATCTATGGAGTAAATGTTCTTGTTTTCTACAAAGTAGGGGCTTAGCTGAATATTTATATTGTCCGAATTGTAGTTCAAGCTCAGCTCATAAGTGGTCGATGTTTCAACCCGTATTTCGGTATCCTCTTGATTGAGAGACGCCGTATTAAAGCCATAAGTTTGTCGCTGCGATGGTATTTTAAAGGCGCGGCCGAGCATTGCTTTAAAGGTGAAGCGATCCCAAAATGAGAGTACATAAGCAGTTCTAAAAGACGTATAGAAATTGTTCCGGGTAAAGGTCTCTCTGATTCCGAGGTCGAGATGATGGTCATCTAAGAAAGTGTATTTGGCCATCAGGTAGCCCGCAATACGGTGTAGACCCAGCTTGTTGGCAGGAGGGAGTTCATCCACACCAACTTGTCCACTCTCGGTTTCCAGGGTTCCAGCCTCTGGGTTATTGGTTCCAGCGTCAGTGTCTTGAAAAATACCGGTATACGATGTCCAGCCTTGCACCACTTCGTTGTAAGCGTAATTGACTCCGCCAATGAGAGTCAGCTCGTCATTCCCGAAGACTTTTGGAATCTGGTACTTTAGAAACTCATTGATTTCGATGCCGTGATTGGAGGCCTCATAATGGTTGAGCTTGACGGTGCCGGGGCTGGTGTTTGTGACTGGATTTCCACTCAAGAGCAGCAGTGTATTATCTTCCGGCCAAACGCTTGCTCGAAACCGTGCGAGGAATTGTGACTGAAGTCGGTCGAAGGTTTTGGTGTAGCGTACATGTGCCCCATAGAAGGTATCGTGCCAAATAGACTGGTTTTGGAAGCGGTCGGCCGCATACTGCGAACCGGTGCCTCGCTTGAAGTCAAAGTATTGGAAACCAACTTCGGCCTCATCTGTCATCAGCCGAATATCAAGGCTCATATCTCGAAAGGGAGAGCGAAACTCACCGCTAAGGTTTGGGTACTTCTCGATTAGAGTAGGTCCCCAGAGGTCCTTGTCACCATAGTGCTCAGACCGAGTGGAACCGTATTCGTACTCGCTGAAGTCTCCAATGACTTCATCGACGTGTCCTTGCTCGAGTCGTCCCGTGACGCTCAACCTAAAATCATCACTTTTATGAAGAATGCTAAAGTCGGTGAGGTAACGGATTTTATTGGCCTGGTCGATCATAGACTGCGGGGCATGAATACCGCTGACAACCGCGAATTGTGTTCCAAGCTGCTTGCTCTCACCCTTGGTGACCACGTTGATCGAGCCCATCATGGCATTGCTACCGTGAATCAAGGACCCTGGCCCGTAAACAATTTCGACTCGGTCAATATAGGATATGGGAACCATCATCCGTGCATTGTCGTAAATATGGTCGTGCCACGGGATGTTGTCGATCATGAATAAAAAGTTATCGCCCCAGGAGCCGCTGCGTCGCCCTCGCCAATAGGGGCGAAACCAAGTGGCTCCGAATGGCCGCGAGACATCAATTCCAGGTAAGTCATCGAAGATTTGAGAAAGCTCAATATAACCGCGCTCTCGCATCTCTTCGCCGGTAATGATGATAACCCAGGCTGGTGCAGTGAGCGCATTCTCTCGGGTGTTGGATGCCGAGAAAATGGGCGGATTGATGATTTCTTCGATACTCAGCGGACCTTTGTCTTCCGCTGTTTCGATTTTGAGCTCAGATTCCTTGGGGTTCAGTATTTGCTGAATCAAGTCAGGACTATTGCTTGCCGACGCAGAACCGCAAAGCACTGATATTGTGCAAAACGCCACGGCAGTTAGCCTGGTTTTATAAAAAAAGCTCTCTTCAGTCATAATCAGTACTTGTTTATAGTCCAAGGTTTATTGATCTTAAAAATTTGCGCCATTTAATGCTGAATTTTTCTTTAAGGCCGTTAAATGGACCCTTAGCCACTCTTTTGCTACGAATCAGTATCAGTAATCGGTTTTTAACTTCCATCGGGATTCCAAGACTATGGCTAATGCGTTTGTGTGTCGCGTCGAACTCAGCAAGACAGATGGAATTACGGTCAAGCTCACCGACGATAAGGGCAAGGTCACTCAGTCCATCGTGATGGACGGTAAAAGCATCACGACTACGTTCAAGGGTAAGAAAAAAACCAGCACGATTACTCAAAAAGATTTGAGTGTGGTGATTAAAGTCACCGGCGATAAAGGCACCAGCACCATTACCCAAAACGAAGAAGAGGTCACTGTAAAGGTCAAAGACTTTAAGGTGGACGCAGAAACAATCACGATGAAGTCGTCCAAAACGACAGCCCACGAGTCCAAAGATACTCTCTCCGTGAAAAGTACGAAGGCGATGACCCTTGAATCTAAAAATGCGATGAATGTGAAAAGCACCAGCGCGATGACCCTTGCCTCGAAGAACTCGTTCAAGGCCAGCGCGAAAGCAGCTTTCACGGCCGAAGGTCTGAGTGTGGCGGTCACTGGTAAAACCAAGGTAGCCATCAACTCCAAAGGTCAAGCAGAGCTTGGCGCGGCCAAGGTATCAGTTAAAGGCAAGGCCATGGCTGAGTTGAAAGCTCCCACCACTCAAGTGGGACAGAATCTAACGACAATCAAAGGGCAGATGGTACAGGTTAGCGGTGCCATGGTGAAGCTGGGCTAGGTAGGACAAACGAAATGAAACTCGATAGCGAACTCTACGACGAATTTTTGAGTGAGCTGGAACTGCTCGAAAAGTTCAGGATCACTTACAGTGGTATTCATCCGTTTGCTCCGGTGGAACGTGATGATCAGGATGTTCAGCGTATGGTTGAGGCCCTGGCGGTCTTCAGCGCTCGGTCACGTCTGGCTGGGGAGCGAAGTGTTGAGCGCCACAGTCTGCGTATGTTCGAGCAGCATTTTCCTTATCTACTAAGCCCGGTCCCGGCGATGACGATGCTTCGCGCCTTACCCGGACCTCGTTTTGTAGACGCGACGGATTTACCCGCTGACACTGAGGTGGTGATCGAGGTCCCACGCCAATCAGATGGGGCTAAAGACCCAGGCGAAGATAGGTATTCGTTTCGAACGCTGCATCCCATGCACATCGTGCCAATCGAGCTTAAGTCCATCCGAATGGAGCGACGTGGCAACGAGGGCAGCACCATGCGTCTGGGATTTAAGAGCCAGTTTTCTCGTAATGATGCAGTCGGGAAGCTTGAACTTTTTGTGAATCATTTAGGTGATTTTGTCTCCTCTTTGCTCGTGTACTCCAAGCTTAAACAAAGCATCGTGAGCGCTTCGATTTGTTTTGATGAGGGAAGCGATAACCCAGAGCCAAGTGTATGCAGGGTTTCCTTTGGACGCGTCACGGGGGCGCCGCAAACTGCTCGCCAGTTGTCTTTAAGCCCGGTAGAACGGTCGCGTCTCGCTTTTCATTACCCGCACCAAGAATTGTTTGTCTCGGTCCAAGTGAATCAAACACCTCGAAATTGGTCATCTTTTGAAATTTCTCTAGAACTTGATCGAAGCTGGCCTCTGGACCTGCGGGTGACCAACGAGACATTGCAGCTCGGCACAACTGCTATCATTAACCTGCGCCGAGATATGGCCAACCCGTTGGTGGTTGATGGTACCAAGGACAGGTACCGCATTAAGCACCCTGAGTTTGACGAGGGCTATAGGATGCACTCGATTCAAGGTGTTTATAAGCTTGGAGATCAGGGTTCCGAACCGATTTTACCTGAGGTTGTGGGCGGCAGGGGTGAGTCTTACCAGCCCAATATCGAAGGCGTGGGGGCCAAGAGGCGCGCGTTTTTGAGTCTTCAGCTTCCCGACGCATTGATTGAACCCGTGACGGTTGCCACCGAGGCTTTGTGGATTCAGCCCGGAGCGGGACGTTCAACCGTTTTAGAGTCCGAAGTATCTCTACCAGACCGCTTTCTCGAGGGCGTTGAATGGGAACGCGTAGGTGTTGTTGAACCCTCCCGAGACAGTGGGCTGAGCGAACGTGTGGATGATTTACTGCGCATGGTGGCTCTTAAAACCCAGCGTTTTCTCGGCCGTGAAGATTTACTTTTTCTATTGGAAGCACTTGGGGCAGGTAAGCATCAATACTTTCAGCGCCTACTGCAATCGGTTGCCAGTGTTGATGTGAAGCAAGTTCCGTCGGGCCGCCAGGCAAGCGGTATGAAGTTCGTCTATTATTTAGTCTTAGAGAATATGGATACAAACCTTCTGCCAGCTGTAGACCTGTTTTTCGCGGAAGTTTTGAAACTTTTACAGGCATGGAGTATCGAAGAAGTAGTGGAACTTGAGGTCGATATTCCAAATCTCGAGGAACACTTCACATTTCAGACGCAAATCTGAGGTAGAGATGACCGAATTGATGGTGAACCAAGAGTCCCAACCTTTGTGGACAAATATTCGGGCGGCTTTCATAGCTGCGATGAATCTTTGCGAAGAGGCACAGGTTAAACAAGAACTCTTCGAAGCCAAACAAGAAGAACTTGACCCTCTTACGGGGGCAGTTGGAGCAGGTCAGTCTTTTCATGCTGAAGCAGATGTAGGCGGCGCCGACATGGTGGCCTTACGCGCATCCCTTCGCAAAACTCTCGACAGTTTAAAGAAAAATCTCACGCATGAATTATCTGAAAGGGAAGTCTACTTTTGCCTCTTCCCTCTGGTTATCTATATTGATGAGGTGGTACAGCTAAAGCTCACGACTCTAGCGCGCCCTTGGCAGCCGCTTCAGCGCGAGCTCTATAAAATCGATAACGGTGGTGAACGCTTCTACGAAGGAATCGACAACTTGCTTAGTAAGTCGGACACGCCTTCGGTGATTTTTGAAGTTTTCTATTTCTGTCTCTCGCACGGCTTTCGAGGACGTTATGTCAGCGATGCTGAGAAGATTAAGCTCTACGGCTCCATGCTGCGCCAGCGGATCCCAACACGCCATTTGGTGAGCGGAGATCCTGATAAGAAGCTGCCGGTTGCGCGGATATCCTTGGTCTCATTTCCCCGTAGGCTATACGCAGGTGCTCTCAGTGCTGGAGCTTTCGCAGTTTGCTGTGGTTATCTCTTTAGTTATCTTGAATTGCATCTCTAAGGCCGGTCTCTGACTATGTTTTTTTCATCCGAAGATGAAGACTCGAACGACTTCTTCAATCTTGATGAGGTTCGGGACGGCTGGTCTGAAGCGGTACCGGTTGAAACACCGGTATTGGATCAGCCTAAAAACATCATACAGACGAAAATTCAGTGGGAGCCCGAAGTCTTGGCGCGGTTTGAAACCCTGCGTGAATCACTTTTCAAGTCATTTCCAGACTACGCTGAGACCTTCAACGTCCTCTTTCAGTCTATCGAAGAAGACATGAATAGCTGGCTGGGTATCTCGCCGGTTCCCTCTGAGCAAAGCCCCGAAGATGATGAAGCCGAGCCAATGCAAGAGCTAGAGTCTGAGCCCGGTGACCTGGATTTAGATGAGTTTGAGGACATAGAGCCCGTTTTGCCTCAGGGGGAAGCGGGAAAAGCTCTTAGTAAAGCCTTGATGGACCTCGAAAACTTCTTGGAAGCGATATTTGTTGACGGTGATTTTTGGCGTCTTATGTCTTGATTTTCTTTTGATTGAACCTCTCTAATTTTCTCCGTATGTTATCCCATCTACGCCTTCAAAGGGCGGGAGCTGGGAGACTGTATTATGTTGATTGAGCGTTTTGGTTCTGCTGCGAGAAATTGGATTGAGGCTGGCTGTCGCTTGGCCGTTAAGCACAACCATCGTCATGTGACTCCCTATCATCTTCTGGCTCATATGGTGGACGGCAAGGTTGAAAGCTGCGCCAATTGGCTGACCACTGCGGGAGTAGATCTCACGAAGCTTGAGCAGGCCAGCCAAGTGGCGATTGAATCCGTTGAGAAAGCTGAAGCTGGAGCGGGTAATACACCGATCAATCGTCAATTAGAGTCCATCTTGATGGCGGCTGAAGAGCTGGTCCCTCAAGCAGATGGAGCAAATATCGAAGTACCTCATATTTTTGGGGCGATGCTGGATTTTGAATCGGTTGGGCAGCTGCTTGAAGAAAGCGGCGCAAAACTTCCAAAGCTCAAACAAGCGCTTTCGGCCGCTCAGTTGAAGGCTTCGGGGGAGTCCGTGGTTGGAGAAGGTGAATTCCTGGCTCGTTATACGGTGAATTTAAGCGATGCCGCACGTGAGGGTGAGCTTGATCCTGTCATTGGCCGCGATGCAGAGATTCGTCAGGTTATTCAAGTTCTAAGCCGACGCCTTAAAAATAATCCAGTCGTGATTGGTGAACCGGGTGTGGGTAAAACGGCTGTCATTGAAGGCTTGGCTCAGCGTATCGAATCCGGTTCTGTTCCCGACAATATTGCAGGTCAAGTGGTCCTATGTCTCGATATCGGACTTTTGTTAGCTGGGGCACGTTACCGAGGAGAATTTGAGGAGCGGCTCAAGACCGTTTTGCAAGAAGTTTCTGATGCGGGTAATGTCATTCTCTTTATCGATGAATTGCACACGCTCGTGGGCGCAGGCGGTAAGGAGGGCGGCACCGATGCCGTAGGGCTTTTAAAGCCTGCCCTAAGCCGGGGAGATTTTCGCTGCGTGGGTGCTACCACACTTGATGAGTACCGCAAGCACATCGAAAAAGATCCAGCGCTTACACGCCGGTTTCAGCAGGTCATGGTGGAAGAGCCGTCTACAGAGCAGTCTACGACTATTCTAAGAGGCCTTAAAGAAACTTACGAAGCTCACCACGGTGTACGCATCACGGACGGCGCAATTCACGCGGCAGTTCGCTTGAGTCACCGCTATATCGCGAATCGGTTTTTACCCGATAAAGCGCTCGACGTCATCGACCAAACTGCGGCCAACCTACGAACCGAGTTGGCCTCGCGCCCGGAAGAGATTGAAACGCTCAGTGATAACATTGTTCAACGTGAAATTGAGATTCGAGCACTTGAGCAAGATATCGAAGCACCAAGCACGAAAAAAATTGAGGAGCTACGCAGTGAGCTGGACGAGTTGAAAGCGACAGCAGCTGAACTCAACGCGGTGTGGGAGCGTGAAAAGGGAAGCGTCTTGGTGGTTCAGGAAACCAAGAAATCTCTCGAGGATGCTCGGCGCGAAATGGATGTGAAAATTCGTGAGCAAGATTTCGCACGGGTAGCTGAGCTTCAATACAAAACGATTCCGGATTTAGAGAAAGCACTCGATGATCTCAATCCAGAAGAAGTTGAGGAAGTTAGATTTCTTCGCCAAGCCGTTACCGAGGCTGATGTTCAGGAAATGGTCGCACGGATGACAGGCATTCCGGTTACGAAGTTACAAGACGAGGAGAGCGAGCGGCTGATGGCGATGGAGGGCCTGCTTGAAGGCCGAGTGGTTGGTCAAGCAGAGGCAGTGCAGAAAGTGGCACGGGCTGTACGGCGCTCACGAGCAGGCTTACAAGACCCCCGCCGCCCGATTGCTTCGTTCTTGATGGTCGGGCCGACGGGTGTGGGAAAAACGGAGCTCTGCAAGGCTTTAGCAGACTTTATGTTTGGCGATGAGCGAGCGCTGATTCGAATTGATATGAGCGAGTATATGGAGAAGCACTCGGTTGCGCGTCTTGTCGGGGCTCCTCCTGGCTATGTGGGCTACGAAGAGGGCGGGGTTCTCACCAACCAGGTGAAGCGCAAGCCATACAGCGTCGTATTACTCGATGAGGTCGAAAAAGCACATCAGGATGTTTTCAATTTACTGCTTCAAGTTCTCGACGACGGACACCTTACGGACAGTCAGGGAACGGAAGTAAACTTTAAGAATACGATTATCATTCTCACCTCGAACCTTGGTGCGCGAGATGCCGCGAAACCAGGCATTGATTACGATACGCTTCGTGCAAGTATCATGGGCGCGGTGAAGGAACATTTCCGTCCTGAGTTCATCAACAGATTAGATGATGTGGTGGTCTTTCGGGCGCTGGCGCTGGAGAGCATGATTCCAATCGTGAAGATTCAGTTGGATCGTCTTGGAGAGCTCTTAAGGGAACAAGAGATGGATCTGGAAGTTTCTGATGCTGGTCTAAAGGCGCTTGCTGAAGCCGGTTTTGATCCTGAATACGGGGCAAGACCTTTGAAGAGACAAATTCAGACCAGTCTCCAAGATCCCATCGCGGAGCTTGTCATCGAGGGCAAACTTAAAGCATCTGAAGCAGTTGTTGTGGATGTCGAAGACGAAGAACTTACAATTCGTGTGCGCGAAGCGCCGCAGGATGAAGATTAAGCCGTCTTTTTAACGCTTTGTGAGCCGTGATGTGTGGTGACCTGAGGCTGGTTCACACTTCGATTGCGCTTACCTATACGCGATACCTGAACGCGGCCATCTTCGATGATGGTGCGTGCTCTCGATTTACCAAGCATAGCTTGACCCAGTGTCCCCAGGCTCATCGGCTTAGGGTTATTCGCATTTTGAGAACGCGGTGGAAACAGGTTTGCAACTTGTCGCGCGTTAAAAAGCGTCTTGCCACGTGGGGTTACTTGGCGGCCTAAATTGCCGCGGCTGCTGTAAGTCATCAACGTACTGAGTTTGACAGTATACTGTGAGCAAATATCTTCAGCTGAAAGCCAATGTGCCATAACCGGTTACCTCCGTGTGTGGATCTCTTTCATATTCGATCCAAATATGTGGGACGTCCAGTTTTCGGCGAGACGCTCCAACGGTGGTGAAACCCGACTTAAAATAACTCGTAAAACGGCAAACCCTTGATTTAAGAACTCCTCCGGGGTTTTTAGACGGTCATTGCCCTCAAACTAAATTGTACCATTTTGATCCCCACCTCGCTTTTATTTCGCTTTGATCAGATCTCTTTTTTAATACGATCCACCGAAAATGTGGCTTGATGGACGAATCTCTCGAGCAAAATTTTGGGAATCTTACCTTTTTTAGCTTAAATCCTCAGGTAGCGAGGGAGAGTGCAATGGGTTCAGACGCGAACAGTCTCGATTTTAAATGTGATTGGCGCTACGGGTTTAATGTAAATCCGAGTGAAAAAGGGACCGTCGGCTATTTGCTGAGTTGGAGCGGGTGCGGTGGATTGAATTTGTCGAAAGACATCGAGGTCTGGAACCCCTTTACCGGAGCAGGCCAGACCGTGATCCGTGGTGAAACGGTTCGTTGCATCGGGTTGATCGATGATTTTAAGTATCAAGGTGGTGATACCGACCCGATTCGAATTTCTTGCTACATAAGCAAAGGCAACCAATCGAATATCCGGGCCAAGCTGGCCAAGCCTTTAACCAATACGAAAGTCAAAATGGCTTGGTATATTGTGAGCTACGATGAATCGGCGAAGCAATGGTACGAGGCCGTCAAACTTGTCAGTCCGAAAGTCGCGCAGACCAATGTGAACAGCGCGGAGGGAGAAATGCAGATTTTTATGGATAAAGATCCTGAAAAACTGAGTGAAACCCTCGATATCAACGTTTATCGCTTCGAATTTGAGCTGATTCCTCAGGAAAAGAAGAAAGTTCGGGTCCAATATGCCACGGGGCCGACGAAAAGAGTCGTTCGGCAATGGGGCGAATAACAGGTTTTTTGTGGAGTCGGGTATCACGGGTTATGGTCTCTACAAACTCGGAGTGTGACAAGCATACCAGGTGCTAAACGCGGAAGTGTCGCTGATGAAAACGGTTAAAACTGTTTTAAAATATCTGAAGCAGATGGGCATAGAAGTCGATACCAAGTTAATTCTTGGATTAATCGGTCTTGCTATTCTCGTGGGCGGCTTTGCGCTCATTGTGTGGAAGAAGCGGCGCGATAAGAAAGCGGCGGCAGCTCAAGAAGATATGGCTTGGGATGAAAGCCCCGCGCCAATTGCCAAGGCTCCACCTGTCGTTCATTTAAAGGCCTCAGCCATCTTGAAGGATTGGAAAGGTTTCCTCGCTGGATTACCTAGAGTCCTACGGCGCTCAGTCTATCAATTCACTCCCATTATCGTCTTAGGTGATACAGGCTCGGGAAAATCCGCGTTGGCAGACACCTTCTCCGATTGGAAACGCCAGGCACGTCAATATCCAGGTGCAGTCTTCAATGGCGAGAATCTCGATGTTTATCTAGGAACGCAAACACTTACGATTGAGTTACCCGGTAGGCTCTTGTCCATGCCAACCCAAATGGTTCGCAAGGCGTTGCTACGGGCTTTCACGCCTATCTTAAATCGGGCAGATCCGGTGGTGGTCATTTCACTGTCTGTGAATACTCTGCGAGAGCAAAGTCCTGACTATTTACGTGAGCTGGCGGAATCGATTCGCGGTAAGTTGGATGTGCTGAGTTCGGTACGAAAGCAGGCTTTAACCATTCGACTCGCAATCACCTCGACGGATGAAGTTGAAGGGTTTGAAGCGTGGTCACGTTTAAGTAACTCCTCACAGATTGCGAGCAACGTTGACCTTGATGCAGGTGAACTCAATGCTACCTTAGCACGCATAAGCGCCATCGAAGACTATTCGCCTTTGGCGTTGACCTCGTTATCGGCTCAGGACTATCTCGATTTTATTTCATTCACGCAGCATCTACCGAAGGAACTTTCCCAGCTTGGCGACTTTCTTGAGTCATTATTCGCAAGCAACCCGATGAGTGAGCCTCCGCGGGGAGATAGTATCTACTTCTGTGCAATGAATCATAAGCTACCGGGAGGTAACCCCCTCGTTTGCGCGCAGCGTCTTGATTCAACCTTCAGTCCACTTCGCGTCCACAAACTTACAGCCGCCGCGATTGGTCTCACGTTGGCCCTGGGTACTTTAGGGATTTACCAGCACGAACGTACCGAGTGGGAACTGGCGAAAGACGCGGCAGATCAATATGTGCCGACGGCTCACAGAGCTACCGAGAAAGAACTCCGCGAGAAAATTATCAGTTATACCGATCCTGATAAGAAACGCCTGGCTTCATTAATCGGTTTTGGGTTTTACGACGATGGTCGAGAGCAGATTCGTCAGCAGTTTATAAAGACGATCCAGGATGATTTATTACTACCCGAGATCGCCAAAGCCGGCAGTGGGCTATCTCCGCTGGGTCGCTCCATTTACCTCTTAGGCATTCTGTATAGCACCAAGTACAACGATTTTGGTCCGGTTATAGGCTCGAGAATTACTGATTGGGAGCAGGTTACAGGTATCCCCGGGGATGTTATCGAAAGCTACGTGGGTAGAAATACCGAACTCTACTCTGGTCCTCTTGAGGTTCAGATACCCGAGAATCTAAGCTTTTCTCCTGTTTACGAACTGGCTCCCTGGATTGCGTTTATTCGTTCTACCGAGGTCCTGATGCAGCGCATGCCTATGGATGCGGTAGGGCTTGAGCAGCTTCAAAAAAGCTCTAAAGAGCTGCAGGGCTATCTGACGCAGGTACAACATCAGAGTGCCGCATTAGTAATATACAATTTGTTGGTACAAAGTGTTGGCAGCAGCGCCACCAAATCTCTTGGCGTATACGCTCAGCATCTCGAAGTGACACGTTCTATTGATAAAATGTCAGGTGCTCTAAAAGAACTCATCCTAACTGTGCAAAATACGGATTTGGCGGAGAATCAGGAATCAATCGTTTCCTTAAGTGAGCTTGCGAGTGCTCTTGGCATCGCCATTGAGACGCAGGAGCAAGAAAAACGTGTGCTGGGATTTGATTTTGGAACGGGCCAGACTTGGGTGATTAAGCTCGCTGAATGGCAAGCTGTTGTTCAAAAGACTCGGTTACGAAGCATGGTCTCGGCCTTTTTACATTGCGACCGATTGGGTCGGCATGATGCGTTCTTTCCGGAAAGTACTTCAACGGCTTATAATCCAGTTTTGATGAATCCATACGGTAAGCCGGTTGCAGAGTTCACCGGGGACGCAATCTTGGACGGTATTTTCACGCGCTCTGCGTTTAATACGGAAGTTATTCCAAGTGTTCAGCAGGTTTCCGATTTGCTCGTGATGCTCGATTTTGATCCAGAGCTCTCAGCGAAGCTCAAGATGTTTGTACAGCGAAAAGTTTACGATTATACGGAAGACTACTCGCAACAGTTATCTGATTTCTACTCTGATTTCTCGATTCAAGCTCGTTCTACAGAGGCTATTCAGATTGTCATTGCTCAAATGCTCGATACCGTAAGTCCATTTCAAGATTTTCTAACAGCTATAGAGGGAAATGCCTCATTTACATTTCCTGAGAATATGAACGAAATGTTAGCGCCGATGATTAACCTGAATGAGGATTATAAGCCTCTGATTGGTATTTTGGCGAAGACAGAGGATGGCGGCGATCTCAAGCGCTATAAGGCTATCCTTGCGCAACTGCGCCAGGGCCTCAACGCAGCTTCTACGGGTGAACCGGCAGAACCAGAAGCTGAAGAGCAAACGGGTGGGGCTGAGCAAGGCTTACGCGAGCTCCTAAGCCCTGCAGGCAAGATCAGTCTCGACATTCTTCAAGGTTCTGTAGGGAATTATTTGAAATTGGTTGACGACTGGGTGGCGAGCGTGGAGCTGAGCCCTGAGCTTGCCAAGCCCTTTCGAGAGCCCATTCTTTTGCTCTATCAAGTTGGTTTGCGCGATATAGAAAAGAACGTACGAAACCAGTGGGCTCGTAAAATAGCATTGCCAATGGAAACGTTATTGGCGAAGTTCCCATTCAACCGCGAGGCCAAGGCTGAGATTAACGCCGAAGAGCTGACTGCATTCTTTCATCCCGTACGAGGTCTATTCAATCAGCAGTTTACGCGTATCTTTAATCCGGTATTGGTGAAGGACCGCGGTGTGTACCGGGTTCGGCGCTCAAACTTAGGTAAGCCTAGAATTCATGAAGACACTTTGAGGTCTATCAACCGTGTGGCACGGATGAGCCGACGACTCTGGGATAAAGACGGTACACCCAGGCCGCTTGAAGTTATCGTGACGCCTAAATTATTTGGAAGTATGGTTAAAGATAAACAAGCTTTGACGTTGGTTTATTTAAGCTCTGGAAAAACATCACTTTTCAACTTCAACCAAAAGCCTGCGCTTAAAGGGCTGAAGCTCGACTGGACCCACCAAACCACTGCACAAGTGGGCATCCAGCTTACAAACCGTACCACAGGCGAGCATCGTTACCCGGGTGCTGTGATTGCTCAGGATTCCCATTGGAGCTTCTTTAGACTCTTGACTAAGGGAAGTTCGAAAGATTTAAGCTGGAGTTGGTCATTTGGCGATACGGAACAGGGTAGAGAAGTTAAGATACCTGTGACATTCGAATTGAAAGAAGACCCTTGGGAATTGTTTACGATCCCAAATGCAACACGGTTATCGGGGTTATGAGATGAACGAGCGCACCAACAAAGGATATCATCGCATATGCAATGCGATTGTCTTGGCTGTTATACTCGTTACCGCGGCACTGTCTTCGGGCTGTGCAACGACCCTTCGATTCTCTGTGACGGCGGAAGCAGACACCAATAAAAATGCCCCAGTGTACTTGGTCGTACGCAGTGTGGATGGTCAAGCTTTCTTGGCAGAGCACTACAATGCTGTTGCAGAAAAGGTTTTTCAGGGCGTCCCCGATAAATCTATTTTAGAGCGGAAGATTATTTTTCCAGGACAAAGCGAAACGATTCAAATTGAGACTCCTGCGGAAGGTAATCTCGGTGTGTACATTTTATTTTCTGAACCGGGCGAAAACTGGAGGATACCCCTTCAAGCGCCTTTTCCAGAAGAAGTACTTATTTCCCTGGGCAAGAACCAAATCCGCCGCGTTCAGATCCGACGTTAGAGATCTCTATGGCGGTTGATGACAAGTTACCCATACTTAAAATGAGAAATTCTCTCAGCTCTGAGAGAACGGCAACTTTTCGATTGCCAAAATGGCTACGCGATAGCTACAAAAACCCAAACGACTTTTGGACCCGTTACCTCGAGCTCTTTACCGGCTATGCGGGTCTTCCCAGTAGGGCACGGTACCAAGAGGGGTATGATTTTTATCACGACCTTGTAACCCGTAACCTCGAACAAGCAGCACCTGCATTTATTCATTGGGCCGGAGACCGCGGTGAATTAAGGCTGAGCTATGCCGCGCTGAATCAGCGTTGCCGAGCGTTAGAGGCTGTTTGGGAAGCATCGGGAGTGGTTGCGGGAGACACCATCGCCGTGGTCTTGCCTATGAGCCCGGCCTATGTGGTGGCCTGTTTAACCGCGCTGAAAATGGGTGCAGTGGTTGTTTCGATTCCCATGTTTGGTCGTCAGTTTGCGATTGATTACCTAGAACAAAGTGGGGCTACATGGTGGGTGACCGAAGACCGTTATACCTACGGGATTGAATACCCTGCGCAGCGATTGGCCCTTCAGGGAACTGCTGCACCAGCTGCTGCGGCTAACAGGTCTTATTTTTACGCGGCCGATGAGACCGCGCTCCAAGTTTTTTCGCCAGTACAAGACTTGCAGAGTGCGCCTATTGAAGTCAGTGCCCAGAGCCTATTTCTCGGAGTCGTTAGAGATGCGGCGTTGGTATTGAGCCTGGATGCCGGGGATGTGCTCGCGGCCCCGGGTTTTTGCCCACTTCAGTTCCAGCCGTGTCTCTTGTTGTCTTGTTTAAGCGTAGGGGCAACCTACGTTGAAATGAACGAAACTCAGTTAGAACAAATTGGACCGGACCTTTCGCGGTTTGAACTTACGCATTTACTGGTGACGCCGCGTGTTCGAGAGTCGCTCATACGTGACCAATTCAAGGGCGTTGGGGGTCTGAAGCGGTGGTTTAGAAATGCTCATGGCTCCCTTGAGTGGGGGCGCTGGGATTTGTTTTCAGCAAAAGCTAAATCCCTAAATGCTCGTGGTATGTCGTATTTCGCGAACGCCGCCGCAGGTGGCGCGGTATTGCACGGGGTGAGTAGGCTTCAGCCTCAATACTTGCATGTGCTGCCTGTCGCAGGCTCTGAGTATTCTATGGCAGATACCAATCTGAGCGGCATGCCCTCGGTTGCTGAGCATGGGATTCTCGAATGGAAGCAACTCGATTCCTCTGAAACGGTATTGGGTCAGCAATTGCTGAGCCAAGATAAAGATGAATACATTCTGATTGGGCCGATTAAGCCGCATCGCAGCGGGCAAAGCTACCCTCGAGACTCCGTCGTTGGGCTAACGGCAGAGATTGGGGGAATTGAGTCGACCAGTATTGTTTATGCACCCGCGGGCAAGTCAACGGGCGGTTGGCAGGCCATTCTCGTTGTGTTTGTACCGCCAGATTCGCCCGTGTTGGCGGAGCGTTCAAAGCTGGAACAAAAGCTCGCAACATTGTGTAAGGTTGAGCTTGGGGGCCGAGCGGTCCCTGACAAAATCGAGGTGTTTGGTTTGGTTCCACACAGCGAGGACGAAGTTGTTTCGCAGGTGTGGTGTGAAAGTCAGTATCTAACGGGAATGCTACATCGCAAGGAACAGGTTCCAGCATTTCGGCATCTTTCAAAGCTGCGTTATGCGGTGAAATCACTGCTCCAAGAGCAAGAAGGGTAAGCTATGGGCTGTCAGGTTTGTATGGGTGCCAGCCTAAAGTGTTCTTTTGGTGCAGCGCCTTCGAGTCTTGTGGTTTTGCCTGTGAATCGGGTGATGGCAACCATGCCGGCGGCCAATATTATGGACAATAAGCCGTTTATGAATATCTTGCCCTTTGGGATGTGTATGAGCCCAGCCAATCCAATGGTTGCAGCCGCGACAGCAGCTGCGCTCGGTGTTTTGACGCCGATGCCTTGTATACCGATGACCATGGCTCCTTGGATGCCAGGTAACCCGAAAGTACTGTTGGGCAATATGCCAACCTTGAACAACTCATCGAAGCTTATGTGTAACTGGGGCGGCGTAATTAATATTTTAAGCCCCGGACAAGTTAAAGTTCAGTGTTAAGGACGAGAGTCGTCGTAGGAGAGCCCGTGAGAAGTCTCGAAAAATTAGTAACTCAACTAAAAGTCAGTGACGAGCCTGGGTTGGAAGCCTTTGATGAAAGGTTTGGAGCGATTGGCGATCATGCTCAAGCCAGGCGATTTGGGCAGGCAGCAGACATTTTTGAGGAATTGGTCGACGCTGAGATTTACGATGCCCGCTTGTCTGTCTTCTATTTCTACCATTGTATCGATACCCAGCAAGCGCAGGGCGCCCTCGGGGTTATTAGAGTGCTAAATGCGATGCTCTCGGAGAATCTCGAGGCATGGGGGCCCGTGACAAATCGCGAAAAAGTTTTGGTCAAGAGCCTGACGTGGCTGTGGCAAAATGTGACAGACCTCGTGAATTATCACTTAGAGTCTACTGATTCTAAGTGGAAGCTTTTTGAAAGCCGAGATGAAGAACTACTCGATGCCTTGCGAGAAGAATTTCTCAAACTCAATAACCAGCTGACAGCTCCCGTGTGGGGAACATGCGGTGGACTCATTGCTATTTTTCAGAAGACACTCGAAACGGAATTTAGTTTCCTTGATGAACCGGTTGCTCAAGTGCAAGCGGAGGAAGACGCGGAGGTTAGCGTGACTCAGGCAGAAGTTATTGAATCGCCAGTTACACCGGAACTTAATCAGACCAGTGAAAGTGCGGTGACCTTAAAAGCATCCCCACAATTTTTTCAGCTTCAAAATAAACTGGCTGCTTTTGAGATTCTTGTACAAAAGGGTCAGTTTGAAAAAGCAGCAGTTGTGAGCAACGACTTGATGGAGTTGATTAAGAATTTCGATCCACGACAGTATTTCCCTGAGCTCTTCGCGGGGTTTTTTGGTGAACTCAATAAGTCCATTCAGCAAGTTCGGCCCCACCTTGAAAACCGTGACCCACTCACGTGGGATACACTTGAGCAGTTCTACCAGGTTGATCTCGACGGGTTTGTTCAGGACTGATTGGAATGAACCTACAAACCGACATCACCCTGAGCGACCAGGCTGAAGAACGATTACGTAAGAGACTACTCGCGAAAGCCAGTAGCTTCGATTTGCTTGCTTTACTTAAAGCGCTTCGTTTAATTGGCTACGAGCCCGACGATATCTTTTTTGAGAATGCTGTTGATGAGGCCGCGACAAGAAGCCTGGTTCGGTTTGTGCGTTTCGAAGACAGGCCTATTCACCGTGTCGTGGTTGGTGTGAATATGGGAATGATGGGCCCGAATGGACCTCTTCCAAGCTATTTCCAGCAATTTGCCGAGAATCTTCCAGATAGAGAACCATTCGACTTAATGATTGGTTTTTTCGACCATCTTAGTTTGAAAAATTTATTCGCCTCTCTCTATCCTGATTTCTATTCGAGATATTATGACAGCTGGGAAGGTATGCGGAAGTCCTACCTTGGTATTTGCGGCATGACCTCCGTCGACCGGGTTCACTGGGTTGTTTCTCAATATATTCCTGAATTGCCGGTACATGTGAGCAGGGCAAGATTTCGTAAGACTTCAGACCACCACGTTGCAAGAACCGGCGTGACCCGTTTAGACGGCACAGGTATTGTTGGACGAGGTTACCAAGCTGAATCTCATGGCTTTCAGGTAAGATTACACGCCGAACTCGAAAAAGATTCTCGAGGATTTTCTTGGGCCAAAGTAGTCACAGATAGGTATGAGCAGCACTTAAAGCCGTTGTTTGATGTTTACAATGTGGAGGTGACCCTGAGTTTGTGGATTGAGAACCACGAAAGTTGGGCAACACTCAATCGCCAGGGGTTTCTCGGCTTTGAGAGAATCCAGGAGCGCACTGCTGCGGGCCATGAAGTTATACTCCACGATGCGCGTGCCTCGTAAGTGGTTGGTTCAAAACGTGATGCCGCTACCAAAGAGACGATCTTTCTATTCAGTTAGCGTGTGTGGATGCTTTAAATTTGGGGCTCATTTCTTGACTCCCAACCAAGGCTAAATAAACTTCAACTGCGCTTGTTATTTTCTACGATGCGACTGACGAAATCTTAAGAAATCGTGTCGAGCCAAGCGATAATCATAAGGCAGGATATTCCTGTGGAGACGGAGAAACCAGATGGCTGTAAACGACGAGATTCCAAAGTCGCGTTTAACCTTAACTTACCGAACAGATGTCCACGGCGAGAAAGAGGATGTTGCGTTACCCTTTCGCTTGTTGGTGATGGGGGATTTGTCTGGCGGTACTTCTAAAGATAGCAAAGAAGATCTCGACCAACGCCGCGTTCGCAATTTGGATGGGAAGAACTTAAATTCCATCATGAGCGACATGGACATGAACGTCAGCTTCACTGTTGATAACAAAATCGACCCATCAGAAGCGGAACAAGTTGAAGTGGACTTGCCGATTAATTCGATGAACTCTTTCAGTCCGTCTGAAGTTGCCGCGAGCATGCCGAAGGTCAAAGCCTTGGCGTTGTTGCGAAAGCTTCTATTGGAAGTTCAAGGTAACTTGGACAACCGCAAAGAGTTTCGTCAATTGATTCAAGCTTTGAGTGACAACCCTGAAGCGGTGACGGCACTTAAAGAAGAGCTTTCTGCGTTTGACTCATATGCAGTACCATCCGGCGAAGCTAGCTAAAAGGTATTGTGATGGGGTTTAGGCCACCATCTGAGCAAATAAATAAAACGATTAATTTTTAAAATGATAGAGAGTTAAAAAATGGCTGATGAAACAGTAGAAGAGCAAAAGTTGGACCTGGCGAGTTTTCTCTCCAGTGTTCGTTTACAAACGGAAGTCTCGGAGCCCACTCCGATGCTCCAGGATAAGCTTACGACCGTTAATGAAGACGTAAGTGAAGAAGAACGCTTTCTTTCTTCTTTAGCGGCGGTTGTTTTCAATATGGAAGAGGGCGGACGTTTCGACAAAGCCTCGATCCAAACGTTGGTTGGTAAAATTGACGGATTGATTGCTGATCAAATTGACGAAGTTTTGCATAACGAAAAATTTCAAGAAATCGAAGCCGGTTGGACAAGCGTTGCTGACCTCGTTGGCGAAACAAACTTTCGCGCAAACATCGGTTTGAGTCTTTTGGATGTATCTAAAGATGAAGCATATGAAGACCTTGAATTGAACGCTGCGGATATCGCTGGTTCTGAATTATTCAAGAAGGTTTATGTTTCCGAGTACGACCAGTACGGCGGTCATCCTTTCGGTGGTATCATCGGGCTTTATGACTTTGCGAATACTCGCAAAGATATTCTTTGGCTCAAGAGCATGGGTAAAGTGGCCACGGCCAGCCACGCACCATTTGTTGGGGCGGTAAGTCCTAAGTTCTTCGGCTGTGAGACGGCCAAGGAACTTAACACACTGCGTGATATTGGCGGAATGATGGATACACCGAAGTATTCAGCATGGAACGCGTTCCGTGACACTGAAGAAGCTGCATATGTTGGCCTCACTGTGCCTCGGTTCATCCTGCGTGAACCCTACAATGATGAAACCAACCCTGCAGAAGACATCAATTACGAAGAAACGGTTCAGGGCGACAATGATGACGATTTCCTCTGGGGAAATAGCTCAATCTTGTTTGCACGAAACCTCGTGAAGTCTTTCGAAGGTTCGGGTTGGTGCCAGTATATTCGCGGTCCAAAGGGCGGCGGATTACTCAAGGGGCTTGCAAGCCATACTTACAACCTTACTGGTGAAGACGAGTTGAAGGCACCGGTTGAAGTATCGATGCCTGATTACCGTGAGCTAGAGTTGGCAAATGCCGGTTTTATCCCACTGATTCACAAAAAGGGTGCAGCAGATGCTGTTTTCTTCAGTGCACAGTCAGTGAAGAAAGCTCATAAGTTTAAGGATCCTAAAGATTCTGAAAACTCAACATTGGTAACGAACCTGTCATACACGTACTCGATTACGCGTATCGCGCACTACTTGAAGTGCATCATGCGAGACAACATCGGTTCATCGGCTGATGCGGTTTATATCCAGAACCAAATTGATGCTTGGATTTCCAAGTATGTAACGACCATCGTTAACCCAGATGATCTGACTTTGCGTTACTACCCCTTCAAGGCTTACAGCCTCGATGTGGACAAGGTAGAAGGAAAAGTTGGCTGGTATCACTGTAATCTATCAGTTCTACCGCACATTCAGTTTGAAGGCATGGACGTCGACCTCCGGGTTGATGCGCGTCTGGGCTAATCAGCATAACTATAGTGTCGCCCACCTTGTGTGGGCGGCTTTTATTTTTCGATTGTACAATTTTGGAGAGACACAATGAGCTTAAGCTTCCCTTGTGATTGGCAAGCTGGATTCACGATGAATCCTACAAATAAACAACGTTGCGGTTACCTCATGGCTTTTAACGGCCTGGATTTGAATGAGGCGCCAACGGCAACCGACGATAAATACAAAATCAACGTATTTACGCCTTTCAACGCGGCGGGAGACCCTGCTTACTCGAAGGCCGGTGTGACGGATACAGACGGAGTAAAAACTCTTGATTGTATTGGTGTCATCGACAGCCTGTCATTTGCTGGTGGAGTTGGTGACCCAATTTGTATCAGCGCATATGTCTCCAGCGAATTCGCCAATCAATTGGCGGCCAAGCAGAAGGCATCTTTGTCTACAACAACCATCAATGAACTTGGTTGGTGGATTATCAACCACGATGACGAAGAAAAAGGCTGGTACGAAGAAGCCTATCCAAAAGGAACTTTGGGCGGCGACGAAGGTCTGGTTAAAGGTCAGCTGAATGCACCTGGTGGTGCTGATGTGCGCCTTTCAGTAGCGAACGAGGGCACCAAAGTAAGCCCAACACTCGATATTGTTGTTTACAACATCTACTTCGAAGTCATTCCTGCTTCAGATTCAACTTACACACTCAACTTTGCGCAGTCTAAGAGCAAGCCATTTGTTAAGGGCTGGGGACTCCAGGTTGGTGATGTAGCAAAAGCAAAACTGGGAGGCTAATCCTCATAGTTTGCTAGGCGGGGTTGCCCCTGCCGAAAAGATGATGCAATGTGAACCCTGGGTATCCGACCTAAATCGAATTTGGGATCGGATGCCCAGGTTTTTTTTTGAAGGCTAGATAAGTGGTAAAAAAGACAAAGTACCAAACATCACGCGTTCATTGGCGTTTAGGGCAGGCTCTCTTGCCAGAGCATTTTTATGCCCAAGAGCACTCACTCCGCGAGGAAATGAGCTTGCACTGGCAAATGAGCCCGTGGCCAATGTCGGGTTTGGGAACGCTTGATTGGGACCATTTTCAGCTGGCCGACGGTATCGTGAGTATTAAAGAGTTGACCCTGATTCTAAGCACGGGGCACCTCGTTGATATTCCGGGTAATACACGTCCAGTATCCTTCAACCTTAACGCCACAGGCCTTTCGGAATGCTCGGTGTATCTGCACCTTGAGAGTGATTTTGAAGTTGTACGCACAGGCTCGGGCAGCGACTTGCCGGATGAAAGCGTTGAGCGTGTGGTTCAGAAGGTCTCTGTTTCCACGAAACCACACCGTGACACCGCGGTTCATTCATTTCGACTCTGTGATTTTGCTAAAGGGGCTGAAGGGCATTGGCACCTGCAGGCCGACTATTTACCGGCACTGATTCGCATGGTGTCTACTCCTCTTACCGCGGCTCTGTTGGAGCGAATCACGGCCATTGCCGGACGCTATCATCAGCAGCTGGTTGAGGATATTCAGCAGAACTACCTCGCGGGTCAGGCAGTTCAAGCGGCGAAAGCCTGCATGAAGGGCCTATTCAAGCTACGAGCGGCGCTGAATCACTTGGAGGCTGGCGTCGATTGTCACCCAGCTCAATTTTTTCAAGTGTTTCAGGAGTTCTACTTCGATGTCTGCGTTTATAAAGACCTCGAACCTAGAAAGCTCAATTTGCTTTACGCACACGACGCACCCGCTGATAGCTTCAACGGGCTCATCGAAGAACTCGAGGGATTACTCTCTAGCTCCACTTCGGAAACGGCCTACGTTCCCTTCCAGGCGCAAGACGGAATGGTGGTTTGCGAAGTGCCAGATGCTGTTCGCAAAGCACGAGAAGTCTATCTTCTTTTGCAAAAGGAAAGCGTCGGTGAGCAAGTTGACTTAGAGGGCGTCAAGCTCGCCAGTAGGTCACGGGTTGAGGTCGTGCATCGATTATCACTGGGCGGTATTCCAGTTGAACGAATCGAAAAGCCGCCATTTCATCACGATTTTGGGTCAGAGATAGAGTTCTATCAATTGTTACCCGGTGAAGAGTGGGACCACGCGTTGCGCGACGGAACCGTCGCTTATTTCGACCGCACTCAGCTGCAGAGCTGCCGCTCCTACCTGTATTGGCGCGAAGAAAACTAAAGCTCTCCTCAGCCGCGTCCAAGCCGGCAAGAGCGATCCATATATTTTACAATTAAATGAAACTGCAAATAGATAGCTTAGATTCAAGTTGAGACTAACTTGGGCTCAGTGAACCAGAGTATTCATCGGCATTGGATTTTGCTTTCGCTGCGCTTGCGGTTTGTTTTTCGGACTCTTTTTTGAGGGTTTCCAATTCAGCCTCAAAGCTGGCCTGGCTTTCGTCAATACGGGCACTCAGAGAGTCTTTCAATTCAGTAACGCTTGCGCTTTGCTCAGCCCGCTCTGAAGCGTTCTGCTTCTTGCGCTCATCCAATCCTTGCTGAGTGCTTTTGGTAAATGTGTCAAGCTGGCCTTTTTGAGTTTGTAAAGCCGTCTCCGCTTGCTCCCGAATGGTTGCTACTGAGCCCGAGGTGGCGGTTTTTATCTCATCCAGTGTGGAACTCGTTGTTTGCTCCAGCGTCTGAACTTGAGTTCGGATGGCATCTTTCATCGACTCGACCTGAGTTACCGCTTGGGTCACCATATTATCAATTTGAGATGTTGCTTGAGAAACCACTGATGCAATCTGATTATTGATGGTATCGACCTGGCTAAAGACCGTATCTTGTGCTCCGTCCATCTGGGTCAGAAGCTGAGTTTTGAAAGTATCAATTTGGTCTGTAGCCTGGCCACTGATGGTTCCAATCTGTTTGCTCACTTGTTGTGATAGTGTACCGACCTGTTTGCTACCAGCCTGAGCTGCCTTGCTAAGTTGTGGCAATACCGCTGAAGCTGCCTTGGAGATTGTTTGGATAGCTGGTTTTGCCAGTGCTTCGGGGATTCCAGTGGCCGGAATTTTATCCAGTGCAGATAATCCTCCACCGAGAACAGACTGCAGCGTGTCTACAAAGGTTTCACCTTTTTGTTGAAGGCTCTCAAGCTCGGTTTGAATGGTCGTAAACAGTGTTAAGACTGTATCTTTGAAATCAGTAACCTGTTCCTGAACGCTCTGTATGATGGCCTGCATACTCTCAATCGGGCCCTCGATAGATTTACGAGTGAGTTCAATAGCGTCAGAGGCCTGATCGGCGACAGCTGTTAAATTCTTATCTATACCGTCAACAAGAGATTGAACCTGGTCGATGACCCCGTCAACATTGGTACGCATGTGCGTGATGGTTTGACTTAGAGTTTTTTGTTTTGAGTCGATTTCTTTTTGGAGGCTGCTGATTTGGGCTTGAAGCGGCACCAATGTGTGCTCAAGGATTTGTTCCAGCGTTTCTCTCGTGTTTTGAATGGTCGATAAGCCAGATTCGACATATTCGTCGTTCGCCTTTTGCCTCAATAAAATAGTCTCTCGTAAACTCGCAACCTCGGTTTCGATATCGGCGAGAAGTTGAGTACGTGTTTGTGCATGGTTTGCCAGCAGCGCATCGAAGGCAGCCTCGGTGGTATTTTGATGACTTAACTGCTCCTGGCTGATTGTTTCAAAGTTTAGCGCTATCTTTTGTTGCAGAGCGGTAAGCTGTGTTTTTTGGTTCGCGATGCTCTCAAGTTTGCCGGGATCGGAAGCATCGCTTCGCTCCTGGTCTTCGAGATTTTTTGTAGCAGTTTGATATTCATCGACCGCTGAATTTTTCAATTCGAGAATGGATTCGCCAGTCTTTTTCGCCTCGGCGCTGAAGTGGTCCTTCTCACCTTTAATATCGGATTCGAGTGTGTCGAAATTTTCCAACATAGACATATACGCTCTTTAGGATACGAGTTTTTCAAGTTCTGCGAGAATTTTATCGGTGTCCGATTTTGTTTGGACCTTCATTTGGTTGAGATTCTTCTCGAGAGTTTCCAATGGTTTGGTAAATCCCTGAGATTGGCTCTTCAAAAAGCTACCGGTGCTTTTAAGCTCCTGAGAGATAGAGCTAAACAAGGATTCAATATCAGATTGAATAGAGGCCAGAGATTGTTTGAGTTCTTGCATTACAAACGATTTATTCCGTTAGAGACTTCAGGCGAGATTTGGCTTCTTCCAAAGCGCTCTTAACAGCATCGCCTTGTTCCGTGAGCCCTTGGACAGCCTCTTCTACTTTGGAGTTAATCTCATTTGCTTTAGCGTTAAGATCTTCATCCATTGATTCAAGGCTGTCTGTTGTTCCACTGACCGCACCTTCCACTTCAGCGTTGAGCTGACCGGTTGCCCCGCTGAGTGCGCCGCTGACTTCTCCCACAGAGGACTTTGTCGAGGATTCGAGCTTGGCTTTGTTGGCTTCTACCTGAGGTTTGAGATCGACACCGCTTGATGAGGATTCTTTAGAGGAATCTTCTTTGGTTTCGAGAAGAATCGTTCCGTCTTTTAGAAGCATGATTTCGGTATCACCATCTTCGACTCGGTAAATTTGAAACTCGGGTTTATTGTCGACGTACATATGCCGCATGGACGTTTCACTGGTTTTATTTTTACCAAAAAGAATGTGGTTGCCCTGGCTGTCGGTGGGCAGCTTGACGCCTTCGCCCCAGTCGAGAAAACGCACAATGGTAGCATGATGAAAACCAACTTCGAGCAAGACACGTGAATCGCGGTAAGCGGGGAAGTAAAAGTGCCCTGGCGAAAATTGAGGCTCAAAAGGAGCTTGTACAGTAACATTCCATAATGGGATTTTTACTTTGTAGTAATCTTGTGACGTTTTCTTGTCTTGAAACACCATGAAGGTTCGGTCCTTATCTTTACCGATGGTGGAGATGATTTTCCCCTCAATATAAATGGGCCACTGGGGTATTTTAAATTCCGGTAGATTGGGTGTGTTGTCGCGCTCTCGTTCGTACACCGCATTATGATTGATTTCATAGGTGGTACTTTCGAGGTCGATGTCATCCTCGGCCTCAGTACGAGTTGCGACCGCATCGATGTCATACTCGATGCTCCGAAAAGTTTTCCCATATGCTTTAAGGTTTGAACTGAAGTCATCTTTACTAAGCAGAGCACCTTCATTGGGTACCAGGACAATCTCCGGGAAATCTGCAAACACGAGATTAAGGCGATAGTCGCTGCTCTCAAGCCGTTTGGTTTCGAGAATTTTTCGGTTCTTGATGTTGGCAGAGAGCGGGGTGTGCATCACAAAATCATGCCGAATGGCATTGAGACCAAGTTCCTGATCTACCTTCGTCGTAGCGGTTTGCTTGACGTGGGAGTTGAGGATAGCGCTGTTGTAGCGCTTACGTGGCGGATATTGCATGAGCATGGATTCGAGATTTGCAGAGCCGATTTCTTCTTTTGAAGATATCTTGTTTTTCTTGGAGGCTAGGTAATAGCTCTTGTCGAGATAGTCATAATAGAAATGACCTGCGTGGGTTTCGCTGAGCCAGTGGACAAAGTCGTAGAAGCTGGCATCGGTATCACCGAGCCCAAGAGCGCAAACATTGTGCTCTGCCTTTAAGGCATCCCAATTCATCTTGAGTTTCAAACCCGCGGGTAAGTTGGCTTTAATGAGCTTTTCAAGAGTGGTGTCCGCCAAGACTTCAGTGGGGCGATGTTGAGTCCAGAGCACGGAGGCAATGTCTTTAAATTCAATCGTATACTTGCGAAAGAGAATGGGTTCACCTGAAATACCGGGGGCATCCTGCTCCCATAATGCTCTCGTGGTGACCATGGCGTTAAGCTCAAGGGGCTTGGGAGGCGACTTCGTTTCGTAGAAGCTTTTAGCGACTTTTAGGGTGACGTCGATGGGCTCATCTTTAATGAAATCTTGGAATAAGATGTCTCGATTTTTTTTTGCATCAACCCAGAAGCTGAGCTTACCGGAGAAGCCCCAGCTCCTAAGCTTGAGAGACCAAGTCTTGATATTGGCACCAGGGATTTCAGTGATCTTGTTGTTGATTGTGAGCTTTAGCGTCAGGGCTATATTCTCTAAAAACACCGCTTGTTCCCTTTGACTCGAATGATTCGGGCACCTGGATGCCTTGGCAGAGACTATGTTTAGAAGCTTGCAGTGGCAAGCTAGAGGGAGTCTCTCTGAGGAAGATTGTTTTCGATATATTGGCTAACGCTTTGGGCAGTGAGTCCTGAGGTGTCTACCGTGAGGCTTGCGCGCATGTATTGAGGGGCGCGGATTTGGACAAGCGCATGGAGCTCGCTCATTGCATCATGGCGGTTGGCGATGGGTCGGTGATCACCTTGGTCGAGAACACGTTGCATATAATCTTCGGGCTCGGCCTTGAGCCAAACCGTGGTGAAGGCCTCAAGGACGCGCTCAAAAGCGGGAATATTTTGGACGACACCACCTGAGAGCGCAATGACCACCGGTTGGTCTTTCTCAAGAAGCTCTTCGAGGCATGCGATTTCCATACGGCGATAGTAGTCTTCTCCATGCAGCGAGAAAATTTCCCGAAGGTCCAAGCCGGTTTTGGATTCAATGGAGGCATCGAGTTCTACAAACTCGAGACCTCGAGCCGAGGCGAGAAGAGGGCCAACACTGCTTTTACCTGCGCCGCGGATACCGAGCAGTGCAATGCTGGAGCGTCCCCGCTGAGCCCGGCTGATTAAATCAGGAAGGCCGATACTCAAGGCGTTGGCGACGGCCTCCAGCCGAACAATGGAGATGTTGGCTTCACCTTTTTCAATTTGCGCATAAAAGCGAGGGCTCAAATTAGCTTGCTCGGCAATCGTTCGCGCAGTGGCGCCAAGTTGTTTTCGGCGCTGCCTGACAACGTCGGCGATGCCTTGAAGTATCTGATTTGCGGACATATGTGCATTATAGTGCATAAAAGCAGGCAAAAGATCCACAAAATTCGGCAGAAGTAAGCATTATATTGCAAGATATGGAAAAAATGAGTACAAGGGTCGAGTGGGAACCAGTGGGGGCTCTTTCGAGAGTGACCATGCAACATGAGGTGGCTCGACATGTCTATTTCACTCGACGAAAAAATCCCGAACAACGTTAATCTTAGTGATGACCGTAAATTGCAACGTGCCCTGGAAGCGTGGCAACCCCAGTTCGTAGATTGGTGGATGGAGATGGGTCCGGCTGGATATCAGCACGACGACATCTACCTTCGCACCGCGGTAAGCGTCGAGGCTGGTGGTTGGGCCAACTACGAATACGTCAAGATGCCTGAATATCGATGGGGTATTTTTCTAGCTCCAAGTTCGGCTGAGACCATTGGGTTTGGCGACAACATGGGCAAAGACGTGTGGGAGCAATGCCCAGGTGAGCACCGTAAAGACCTCCGACGTATCATCGTAACCCAGGCGGACACCGAGCCTGCCTCCGTTGAGCAGCAGCGCTTGCTCGCTGAAATGGCGCCGAGCCTCTACGACATGAGAAATCTGTTTCAGGTAAACGTCGAAGAAGGTCGCCATCTTTGGGCGATGGCATACTTGCTTCACAAGCACTTCGGCCGAGATGGCCGGGATGAAGCGGAAGAGCTTTTGATTCGCCGCTCTGGTCATGAAGATTCACCGCGTATTCTCGGTGCTTTCAATCAGCCTATCGAAAACTTCCTCGACTTTTTCTGCTTTGCAATGTTTGCCGACCGAGATGGTAAATACCAACTGGCATCATTGGCGGAGAGCGCATTTTCGCCGCTCGCACGCTCTACTCAGTTCATGCTTACTGAAGAAGCGCACCACCTCTTTGTCGGTGAGGCGGGTCTTGCGCGAGTCATTCAACGAACCTGTGAGTTGATGAAGGAAAGCACCACCGAAGATGTGAAAGAATTGGGCGGCATCCCGTTGGATATGATCCAGCGCTATTTCAACCGTTGGTTCTCTGTATGTCTCGATCTATTCGGCGGTGACAACTCGTCGAACGCTGCCCAGTACTTTGCTACGGGGCTCAAAGGGCGTTTTAAAGAGAGCACCTCGAAAGACTACACCGACCACGTAGCGCTTGAAGGTTGTTATGACCTTGAGGTACCGATTGAGGGCGGTGGTATTGGTACGGAAGAAGTTCCAACCCGGCGAGCGATGAACCGGTTGCTCCAAGATAAGTATGTAGACGATTGCTACCGCGCACTTCGAAAGTGGAACAATATCATTAGAAAAGCGGGCATTGACTATGAACTCACGCTCCCGTCGCCCCGCTTTAACCGAGAGATGGGGCCCTTCGCAGGACTCACTTACAAAACCAATGGCGAATTTGTAACAGGTCTTTCTCGCGAAGAGTTGGCTGACCGTTATTCGCCAACAGACGATGACCGCGAATACTTGAAGTCAATTATGCAGCAGGTTCGTGAGCCAGGTAAGTTCGCAAACTGGATCGCTGCGCCGAAAACAGGAATCAACCGCCAGCCGGTTGATCACGAATACGTCCGCTTCGTTTAATTCCCAGCCAATTTTTTGCTCAATCTGCATCTTGGATGCAGATTGGGTCTATGAATCTTACATCCACTTTAATCCACCAGTTAAAGTCCCGGCTTCGCCAGGACGCTTCCATTGCTGTGCGAGCAGGTAATGCGGCCAAAGATGCTGCTCAAAACTCTGTGACCGCCATGGAAAAGCGCCAAGACAGCCGAGCTATGATCGAACAAGGCAACATGGCTTACGCTCAGTCCAAGCGGGCACGTCTTGCTCTTGAGTATTTACAGGCTCTAGAGACCTTCGATGAGCGAGGGTTTACAACTTATCACATGCGCTCCAAGGTCGGCTTAGGCGCCGTAGTCGATGTTCAATGCGAGACCGAAGACGGCTACATTGGGCGCACGTTTGTGATGCTGCCAGTTGGTGCCGGCGAGGAGCTTACAGGGCCCGATGGTGATGGAATCATTACGGTTTTAACGCCGCAGTCACCAGTTGGAAAAGCCATGTTTGGAAAACGTGTCGGTGAAGTCGCAGAGGTCACGATTAAGCGTGAACCTTGGGAATGGGAAATTCTCGAAGTGGGCTGCTGACCAATTGTTGAGAAAGTGTTGAGTTTATTTGTGCGCAACGTTTTGCACTGTTGACGATGTGCACCTGAATCGGTGAGGAGGGCTATATCCAAGCAAAGGACGCCCAATGACCGATCACGCCGCAAACGAATCCGCAACGAACGATCCCCGCTTTAATAAAGTCGCGTGGAGCCGCTTCAGTGAACAGTTTCTTCCCTATGATATCGATAGCTTAGAGAACCGTGATGAGGCGTTTATCGCCGAAGTCAGCCGGCGCCTGGCACATTTATTTCGGACCTATTTTAGCTTTCAGCCTAAGGGCTTTGAGAGAATTCCAGAGGGAGCTGGGCTCTATGTGGCGAACCACAATGGTGGAGCGCTCACGCCTGATACGCTTTTGTTCTCCAGTGAGATTATCAAGGAGAAGAGTGTTGATGATGTACCTTATGCGTTGGCTCACCAAGCTGTGATGCAAATGCCTGGATTTCATCAACTTTTTTCTAAGATTGGTGGAATGCGTGCATGCCACGAAAACGCAGCGAAGGTTTTCGGAGCAGACAAGAAAGTTCTGGTTTACCCAGGCGGAGATGAAGATGTCTTTCGTCCCTATCGTAAGCGAAATGAAATCGTCTTCGGTGGGCGAACTGGATACATTCGATTGGCTTTGCGTGAGAACGTTCCAGTGATTCCCGTCGTTACCGCTGGTGCCCATGAGACCTTCATGGTCCTTGAAGATATGAAATGGTTTGCGAAGCTTATTCGCAGCGATAAGTGGATGCGTCTGAAGGTGTGGCCATTGGTTTTAAGTTTCCCTTGGGGACTGACCTTCGGTGTCACGCCGCCGCATATTCCTGTTCCAAGCCCAATTCACATGGAAGTCATCAAGCCGTTTTATTTCGACCGCAGCGGTGAAGAAGCTGCAAGCGACGATGACTATGTTCGTGAGTGTGCAGCTCAGGTTGAAGAGGCGATGGAAGATAGCTTGAAGCAACTTGCCGCTGAACGCCAAGCCGCGATCCGGTCTATTTTCAACTAAGCATCGAGAGTCAGTTGAAGAACCAAGAGCAGGTAAAGCGTCTGCACGTTACACCCTAAGCAGTAGATGTAAGGGTCCGGCTCGCCGGCAGCTCTTCCATCAATCCAGTGGTGCAGAATCTGTCCGTCCACCAGCAGCCGGTCTTTTAAGAAGCCTAAGAGCGTGTTGACCTCTTCAAGATATTTCGTTTCGCCGGTGGCTTGGTACATCCCTATCAAGGCAATCATTAAGTAGTTTTGGCTCGAGTGAGTGGTGTAATCATCATCGGTCGCGCCCATCGACTCCTTGCTATAAGGCGAGTGGTAATGGTCTCCATCTTCATCTTTAAGGGCCTGGATACCACGGTAAGTCGCCTCAAAACGTTCTTTGTATGTGGGGTTACCCGTGAGCTGATAGGCTCTCGAGAGTGCTCCCATCACGGTTACGTTTGGATAAAGCATTACGCGCTCATCTCCTGGAGCAAAGAGATAGATTTCACGTTCGGCGTCCCACACTTTATCTTGAAGACGGTTCAATATCGCATCAGCGCGCTCTAGGTGATGTTCTCTGGTGTCGTCTGGATAGCCATCAACGCGTTCTAGGTGAACGCTTGTAACAAAAGCAGTCATCGCGGTGGGCCCATAGGTATCGGCCGCAAACTCTCCACCGGCAATATCGAGATAATCGTTACTCAGGGTGGTTAGGCTCTCGAGGCTCACAATCATCTGGTCACTGGCCTCAAGGTAAGCCGCGGTGTCCTCCAAATAATTACCAGCTTCTAAGAGACTCAAAAGCGACATCGAGATGGTTTCAAGATTGTCTGAATAATCGAGTAATGCTGGAGCTGCTTCAGCCACGCGAGCGCGGTTGGCCTCAAGCGCTAGAAGAGCACGGTCTAGGGACGCCTGACTGCCTGTGTGTCGATAATTGGCTAAATCATAAGACGGTCCAAAGAGTTGGCCGTCACCCCAGTGGGCTTGCCAGTCTCCATCTACAAAGAGAGCTGGGTCGTTGATATAATTTTCAACCGCCTCAAACATATCTTGGTGATTTTCGAACACCTCTTGAGGTGTTAACGATGGTGAGCAACCGATGAAAATCGGTAGTATCAATGCGAAGGATAGCATGCGAATTAATGAGCTCATACAACGACTCCTGTGTCATTGACGCTAATTAGACCATGCTTCTAGTCGTTAAATACAGAGCTAATTAGACATCGGGCTGCCGATGCATCCGCGGTCTGATCTCGGTGATTGCGAGGTAAATGGAGAGACCAACAATCGCTAACCAAGCCTCGACTGCGTAAAGCCGCCGGGTGACCATCATCTCAATGGGAAACGTCGCTGCCCGGTCAAAGAGT